>DAOTXG010000576.1:0-2554 GCA_034435515.1 Anaerolineales bacterium | reverse complement strand
GCTCCGATACTGATACGGACTAATCCAGACGGCCAGCCAGACGACGTCGGGGACGTCGCCGCCGCCAGCAAAATCGGCGATGGCCGAACCGCAGGTTGAGCCATAGACGCCGGCCTGGTTGCCGCGCGCGTGCAGCTGGGACGACCAGCCAGAAATGAAGGCTTGGGCCGCCTCGCGGCACGGCGTGTTGCTCACGTCGTACGCCTCCAGGTCGTAATAGAGGATGGTCCCCGATTTGTCGGCGAATGTCAGCCCGACGATTTGGGCAGTGTTGATCGCGGCGTTGGCTTCGGCGACGCCCTGGTTGTAGGCGGCCGCCGGATCGTAACTCATGCGCGACAGAAACCCCGAGCAGGCGGCTTGCGGCCCGACCCAAGTGGGGATGAACTTCCAGCCCTGGTCGGCCAGTTGTGCGATATACGCGGCGGTGAGGACGCCGCAATTCGCGCGGCTCGAACCGCCCAGATACAAGTTCCATACGTGGTAGGGGCTGTTGGCGATCCAGTCTTGCATCTGGCTCAGGCTGGGGAGGGTGCAGCTGTCAAAGCCCTGCCCGGTCACTGCGACGGTGCGGGTGTAGACGCTTTGCGCCGGGGCGAGCCGGGGAGTGAGCGGCGTCGAGAGGGCCGGCGATGGCTGGCCGGCCTGCGCTTCGGCCTCACTCCCCGGCAATCTCAACGCAGTCCACGTGCGCCCGCCATCGGCGGTGCGGAGGAGTTTAATGTCTTGAACACAGCCCGTCGCCGGCGCGCAGTCGCCCGACAGGTATCTGGCCCAACCGGTCTGAGGCGAGGCCATGTCGAGTTGGCTGATTTTGCCGGCCCATTCACCGACTTGAAAATAGACCTTCGGGGTCTCGGAGACCCCGAAGGTCTGCCCGATTTTCATGGGTGGCAGACGATAGCGCAGTTGGTCGCCGCTTTGAACCGAAAGACTGGCGACCGTTTGTGCGCGCCACGTGCGCCCGCCGTCGTCGGTGCGATAGAGTTCGTCGCCCGCCGCGCCGCCCGCGACCCAGCCGATGTGTTCCGTGACGAAGTAGACCGGTTCGCCGATGGGGAGGGTGAGCCGCTCCCACGTGTCGCCGCCGTCTGCCGTTTTGAAGAGCGCGCCGAGGCTGAAGTTGCGGCTGGTCGCGCGTTGGACGACCAGCCAACCAGTGCGCTCGTCGAGAAAGTGAAGGTAGGCCGCGCTGGCGAATTGGCTCACGTCGTTCGCGTCGAAGAGCGCGAGGGGGAGTGCCCGCCAGTTCTTGCCGCCATCGGCGGTGCGCGCCAGCGTGTAGGCTACCCCGCCGCCCCGCTCGTCTGCGGCGACAAGCCAGCCGCGCTGCGCGTCGAGGAACGTCACCGCGCGAGTGCGAGCCGCGCCTGAGTCCGGCGTGATGTCGGTCCACGTCTGGCCGATGTCATCCGACCAGTACAGGCGGGCCTGGGTGAGTAACCAGCCCGAGGTGGGGGTGAGAAGATCGAAGGCTTGAATGTCGTCACCCGGCGCCAGGCTGTCGGCTCGGGGTTTGAATGTCGGGTTGGCGCTCGCAGGGGTTGAGGAGGGGAGGGCGAGCGAGGCAGAGAGCAGAAGGAAAAGAGCAAGAAATTTAGAACGGTCCAAAGAATTCATCTGTGCCCAGGGTCGGAATCGTGGCAGCGGCTAATTCGGCAATCGGTTTGTTGTACCCGATAGTGAGCCAGTGGTCCGTGCCGGAAAAGCGCATACGCTGAGCGGCAAATAAACGCTTGTCTTCGTCGGTCAGGTTGAAGCGCAAGATAGGCGTGAATTGAGCATGACGATCCTCTTGCTCTTGCATGCGCTCCCTTGCCGCTCTAGCCAATGCCGGGGGGATGCCCAACTGCTCCGCTATCTGAGCGGTTATCTTACCCAGGTCAGACCCGGCGTGTTCGTAGACCGTAATTTGATTCCCTTTAGCGTCCACGCGATAGCGGCGCGCTTGAGGATGGGCCTGAACGGCGGCCCGGACGGCGCTGATTTCCTCTTCGCGCAGCAAGGTTGGTCGAACCTTCGTCAGGGACACAACGCCGTTGACGCTTTCTCGGATGGCGTAGCCGCCTGGAATCTGCTTGAGGGGTACGCCTGCCGGCTCTCGCGCAAAGTAATAGCGCGGTTTGCCGGTTTTGGTTTGGCCTTGACAGAGATAGTAGGTTTGACCTTTGCGATTGGTGTAGGTGACGGCCATTTGACTTCAGCCTTTTCGTGTGGACGAGGTTTTCTGCTTTGCACTGCACTTGGCTCACTTTACCGAGCCAGTAATGTATTGAGCTTAAGCAGGACTTCCAGGATGACTTCATCAGGCAATCGGTCTATCCGCTCGGCTTGTCTCACTTTCCAGTCTAAGCTTTTGACTTGATCCGATAAGATCACCCCCGTCACTTTCAAGCCCTTCGGGATCGCGACTTCAAAGGGATAGCCTTTAGCCGGCTGGGTGATCGGACACAAGAGCGCCAGGCCAACTTTCTTGTTATACGCTGCAGGAGACAACACCACCGCCGGCCGCCGGCCGGCTTGCTCGTGTCCGGCTTGCGGATTCAACGTGATC
>DAOTXG010000575.1:0-3965 GCA_034435515.1 Anaerolineales bacterium | reverse complement strand
CCGGTGTGCGCGCCGTCGCCATACAACCGGAGCGTGCCCGTGAGCACTTCCACCGTGCCCGCGTTGTGGAAGGTCAGGTAGTTGTAGTAGCCGAGGGAGGCAATGCCGCTGCCGCCCGACTTGCGAAACAGCCCGGCATTGTGGAAGGCCGCTGGCGCGCCGGAGGAGTAGGTGATGCTGCCGTCGCTCCGCCAGTCAAAGGTCGCCCCGGCCAGGTTGTTGAAGACCGCGCCGTTGTAGAGGTAGAAGACGTAGCCGCTGCTGTTCAGCGTGGCGGTGCCCAGGTTGTTGAGCGTGCGGAAGTCGGCCAGATACTGATAGCCGTTGGTGAGGGTCAGGCCGCCGAGGGCGTAGGTCGTGCCGGGGCCGCTCATGGTGCCGAAGGTCCAGGTGAAGGGGCCGGTGACGGCCAGGCTGGCGCTGCTGGTGAAGGTGCCGCCAGCCAGGATGAGATTGGTGGTGGTGATGGCGCGCGTGGTGAAGTTGGCCGTGCCAGCACTGATGCCGGTGACGCCAGCAACGTTGTAACTGCCCAGCGAGTTCACTGTCGCGCCGCTGAAGACCACCATGCCTGCCCCGCTCACGCTGGCGCTGGGGCTGAGGGTGTGCGTGCCGATGCCAAAGTCGAGCACTGCCCCGGGGTCGGCGGTGAAGGCGCCCGTATGGCTGCCATCCCCTTGCAGACGGAGCGTGCCGCTGAGGACTTGCACCGCGCCCGTGTTGTGGAAGGCCAGAGAGTTGTAGTAACCCAGATACGAAGCACTGGCCGCGCCACCCGACTTGCGGAAGGTCCCGGCGTTGTTGAAGGTCGCCAGCGCGCCGGAGGAGAAGGTGATAGTGCCGTCGCTCTGCCAGTCGAAGGTCGCCCCGGCGGTGTTGCTGAAGACCGCGCCATTGTAGATGTAGAAGACGTAGCCGCTGCTGTTCAGCGTGGCGAGGCCCAGGTTGTTGAGCGTGCGGAAATCGGCCAGATACTGATAGCCGTTGCCCAGGGACAGCCCGCCGAGGGCGTTCGTCACGCCGGGGCCGGCCATGTAACCGCTCGTCCAGGTGAAGGGGCCGGTGATGGTGAGGGGGACTGTGCCAGTCAGCGTGCCGCCCGTGAGCGCCAGGCTGCCCACCGTCACCTCGCTGGTCATAGCCACCGTGCCGCTGTTGATGATGGCCGTGTCGCCGCTGCCTGGCACTATGGCGCAATCCCAGTTGCTGGGGATGTTCCAGTCGCCCGTCGCCCCGAGCCAGGTGCAGGTCGCGGCCAGCGTCAATTTCGGCGCAGTCAGCAGGCTCAACACCAGGGCGGCAATGCCGGCCAGCGACAGGCGCAGGAATGTATGGCGCATGGGGGCCTCCTTGCTCGCCCCGGCCTCGAAACCGGTTCGGGGCCGGGCCTAAAATCACATAGACCAGGTCAGCTCTTGAGGTACGGAAGGCGCGGATAGCGATGGAGTCACTATAACGCAAAGTCAGGTCAAGGTCAACGTACCTTTGGGGCAAAAAAGCCCGCTTATCTCTTGAAAGTCGTACTGAAGGCGAGGCGGCATCTTGCGTGTTCTGATCGTGACATTCGTCACGCGCTAAATGGCCTATCGCAAATCACGCCAAACCGCGCTTGGCGAGCAGGGGCGAAGTGCGGTAGTCTCCTCATAATAAGGAGACTGGATCGTGAACTCGACGGCGCGTTCGGTGCGACGACGGCCGCGGGCGGGGGCATGTCCACGCTGGGGTCTCCGAGGGCGCAGGCGACGACCACGATCACTCGAGGCGCAGCGGTAGCACGCCCGTGCCCGGCCCAACGGCGGACGCCCAGCCACCGCCACTCCCAGTGTATTGGCCCGTGAACTCCCAGCACCCTGGCGACGCCAGTTTCACTACACGCCAAATGGCGTATTGAAAAGGCGGGAAAGTTCGCTAAAATCCCCCCTATTCATCTGCTATTTCCAGAAGGAGAACCCTCACATGCGACGATTCCTGATCCCCCTCCTGCTTCTCGCCTCCCTGGCCCTGGCCGCCTGCGCGGGCGGGTCCTCTGGCCCGAATGAGATCGTGGTGAAGGCCGAAGCGCTCAAGTTCAGCCCGGCGACCATCGAGGTCACGGCCGGCAAGCCGGTCAAGCTGACTTTCGACAATACGGACTCGCTGGATCACGATCTCAGCATCATGGAATTCCCGATGGCGAACATGAGCGCCACCGCCGAACCGATGGCCGGGCATGACATGAGCAATATGACTGAAGAGCCTGAACTGCACCTTGTCGCGGCGGTGGACGCACGAGGCTCTTTGGAGTTCACGCCGACCAAGCCGGGGACGTACGAGTTCTTCTGCACGGTGGCCGGCCACAAAGAAGCGGGGATGAAAGGCACGCTGGTCGTCAAAGCGCCGTAGCCAACCCTATCAACCCGATGAGAAAGCCGCCCACAATCAACGCCGGGATCGTGGCTTTCTTCGCCGACTGCCGCGCGATCTCCCGACTCTCCCCGGCGCTTGCAGCCGCCAGCCCACGTCAGGCAGGAAGCAGTCTTTGAGCATCCACAGCCCGAACAGGATCGCCAGCAGCGCGCCGAAGCGGGCCGGCACGTGCTGCCGGGTGAAGAAGTCCAGCGACTTGAGCAGCCCGACGCCGAGCGCCAGATACGAATGAAGGTATGAGCCTTGAAATGTGCAACGATGAGCCAACCGCTGATTACCGTCGCCATCGGCGCTCATTATCTGCTCGATCAGACAGCCCTGGCAGCGTTGATCACAAGGCTGCCAGGCTTGCGCGTGATCCCGCTGGAGTCTGACCCGCCGCCGCAAGTGTTGGCCTGGGATGTTGGATCGGGCGAACTCACCCGTCCCTCGCCCCATGCGCCGGAAACCGCCCTGCTGCTTATGGTCAGCAGCCCGGGGCGCCCGGTCTTGCCGCCGGGCGTCGCCGGGCTGTTCTCAAAAGAGGAGTCGCCGGAGGCGCTCGGGGTCGCGATCCGGCAGGTCGCTCGCGGCGAGAAATATCTCAGCCCCTCGCTGGCGTTGGCCTGGCTTGAGCGCGGCGACGCTGAAGCCACATCCCACGCAATGGACATGAGCACGCTCACCGACCGCGAGCGGCAGATATTGGCGCTGCTGGCCCAAGGCCTGAGCAACAAAGCCATCGCCGCCCGGCTCTATCTCAGCGTGCGCACCGTGGAGGGCCATCTCGCCAACCTGTACACCCGCCTCGGCGTGCACTCCCGCACCGAAGCTGCGCTGATCGCTATGCAGCACGGCCACCCCTCCCGAATCAGGTAGTTTTACCTGCCCCCAACACGCCGTCTGGCGCTTACTTCCCACGGTTTCCGAGTGTTACTCTACACTCGGCGAAGCAACAGCTCGCCCGCTATTTGTAGGGCGCGACTGCCGACGACATGGAAATGATGGCTGTGAAGCGCAAAGGCACGTTCTTCAAGCGGAGGCGAGATGATGGTCAACCCTACATCACACAATGATTACATCCTGAGCCTGAGGGAGGTATCTCGGCGCGACACAGGCCACGCGGGCGTCAAAGCCGCCAACCTCGGTGATTTGTCGGGAGCCGGTTTTACAGTTCCGGAGGGTTTCGTTCTGACGACCGCCGCCTTCGAACGCTTTCTAGCCGTCAACGCCTTCCAGCCGGATAGTTGTCCCGAAGAGGTGGGGGCGGGTTTGTTCCCGGATGATGTAGCCCATGCTCTGCTCCAGGTGACCAAGCAATTGGGAAATGCGCCTCTGGCCGTTCGCTCCTCGGGAGTCGCTGAAGACTTATCTGGCGCATCCTTCGCAGGTCAATATGTGACGAGCCTGGACGTACGCGGCGCAGACGCTCTGGCCGATGCCGTGCGGCGTTGCTGGGCATCCGCCTTCAGCCCGCCCGTTGCCGCCTATCGAGCAAAGCAGGGAGTCGAGGGAATTCCCAATGTGGCCGTATTGATTCAATGTCTTATCCGCGCAGATGCCGCCGGGGTCGCCTTTAC
>DAOTXG010000574.1:0-9622 GCA_034435515.1 Anaerolineales bacterium | reverse complement strand
TTTCAGCCCGGTTCACCGGGCTTCCACGCCTTCAGCCGGGAGATTGCATCTCCCGGCTATCGTCCGGCCCTCTTCCCGGCCCTCTTCCTAGCCATCTCCCGGCTCCGGCCCCTGGCTCATTCCGCTGCCACCGCCCGATCCCGTCCCCCGCGCTTGGCACGGTAAAGGGCGGCGTCGGCGGCGCGCAGCACCTCTTCGCCGGTCACGCCGTGCTGGGGAAACGCCGCGACGCCCAGCGAGAGAGTGATCGTCCCCAGCAGCTGGCCTCCGTGCTGTACGTGGAGATGTTTGGCTCCTTCCCGCAGATGCTCGGCGCGTTCGCGCGTTACCTCCAGCGAAGCCTCCGGCAGGACGAGCGTGAACTCCTCGCCGCCGTAGCGGCAGGCGATGTCGCCCCCCCGAATGTGCTGCTGGAGAAAGCCGCCCAGTTCGCGCAACAGGACGTCGCCGGCCGCGTGGCCGAACGTGTCGTTGAAGCGCTTGAAATGGTCGAGGTCGAGCATGATGATCCCGAACGGACGCTGAGTGCGCGCCGCGCGGCGGGCTTCGCGCTCTAACGTCTCTTCCAGATAGCGCCGGTTGAACAGCCCGGTGAGCGGGTCGCGGATGGACTGCTGGCGCAGCGTCTCGCGCAGCCGCAGGTTGGCCAGCGCCAGCGCCAGGCTGTCGGCCACCGTCTGCGCCAGTTGTCCTTCAGCCTCCAATCGGCTTGCCTCGACCGCCGCCGGGCGCAAATGCAACACGCCCAATGTCTCGCCTTGCGCCAACATCGGCGCGCACAAGGACGCACTGGGCGGCAGAGCAGCCAGATGCGGGCAGGGCAGGTTGACGCCGCGGGCGTCAAAGCGGTGGATTCGCCCGCGCCGCAGCGCCCAGCAATCGTCCGGCGTAAAGACGCGTTCGACCTGGGCCAGACTGCCCCAGGCTGCGCCCGCCTCGACGACGTTCCGGGAGGCGCTGACCATATACACCGCGCCGGCTCCCTCTGGAAACAATTGCGGCCCGATGGTTTCAATAATCCGATAGGCCTCCTGCGCGGTGAGACACGATTGAAGCAGGTTGCCCATTTCGTTGAGCAGGGACCTCTCGCGGTTGCGCTGTTCGGACTCGCCCAGCCATAACGTCAGTTTGGCATTGGCTTCCTGCAGGGCTTCTTCGGCGCGCTTGCGCTCGGTGATGTCATGCAAGACGATCAACCGGCCCAGCGGCTCGGCGCCGCCCAACACCGGCAGGTTTTGCCAATGGATGATATGCGGGGGGATCGTATATTCGCCCTCGCCCGGCGGTTCGTCGCCTCGCCGGACGCGCCGGATTTCGGCTAACGTCGCCCGCATGGCGACCGGGGCGGAATGCCGGAGTTCAGCCAGCGCCCGCTCGATGGGCTGATTGACATAGCCCCCAGGTTGTCCCGACAGGCACAAGAGCGCGAGCGCAGGGGCGTTGGCGACCAGGACGCGCTGGTTCATATTGATGAGGATGATCCCGTCATGGCTGGATTCAATCAACGCCTGCAAACGGCTGCGTTCTTCCAGCACGGCTTGCAACAGTTGGGCTTTCGCTATGGCCAGGGCAATCTGCCCGGCGGCCTGCTCGCCGCGCGCTATCTCCTCGGGGGTAAAATGATGCGGCCGGTTGAAGGCGACGAGCGCCGCGCCTAACAGCAGCGGGCGGCTACTCGCGTCACCCCTCCCCGCGTCGCCTCTCCCGCCCGCGATGAGTGGCAGACCGAGCAGGGAGCGGGTGGGGAACTGCTCGGCGATCCGGCGGCTGAGGTAAGGGGTGTCGAAGACATCCTCGACGGCGAGCACGCGGCCAGTCTCCAAGACCGAAGCCGTCAGCGTCGCTTCCCCAGGCAGCGGGGTAAACGCAGCGTATCTCTCACGGAGCGGGCCATAGGCCGCCGCCGGGATCACGCGTTGCTGCGCCTCATCCCACAGCGTAATGAAACAGCCGTCGGCTTCAAACAACTCGCCCAGTTGGTCGGCCAGTTTCTGGAGCATCTGGGAAAAGTCGCCGGTCTCCAGAGCCGCCTGAGTCATGTGATTGAGCAAGCCCACATAACGGGCCTGGCGCTCACTCGTCTCGAGCAACCCTCGCAGCCTGGCCTCGGCCTGCTTGCGCTCGGTGATGTTAAGTTTGACTCCCTGGATGAACTGCGGCCGGCCGGTCGGGTCGCGCACGATCACGGCTTCGTCCCGAAACCACACCTCGCGGCCGTCGCGAGCCAGCGTGCGATACTCCGAGACAAACGGTTCACCCGTCGCATAAAAGCGAGCCGACTCGGCCAGGACGCGCTCGCGGTCGTCGGGGTGAAGCTGCCTGCGCCAGAGATCGGGATCGGCCAGCCACTCCGCCGGAGAAAAACCGAGGAGGGTTTCTATCTGCGGGCTGACGTACAACCGGACCTTGGTTTCATCCAACGCAGCCACGTAGGTAATGGCCGGAAGTTGTTCGACCAGCGTGCGGAATTTAACCTCGGACCGGCTCAGCGTTTCCTCGGCCTGCCTGTGCTCGGCAATAGCCTGCTCAAGCTGCTGGGAGGCGCTGGCCCGCCGCTCAGAAATGATGAAGACGAGAAGCAAGATGCTCACCAACAGAGGAATCTCGACAAGCTCCTCCGCTTGAGTGTGACCGGTCAGGACTGCGCCCAATACGGTGGCCGTTGCGGCTGTGACCCACAGACCGGCGCGTACGACAAAGGCGCGGAATTTCCAAAAAAACGCCCCCAGCGTCAGCCAGACAAAGATCAGGTGGAACAGGAGAACAGTTGCCGGCGTGAGGGCCATCAGCAGAGTTGTGACGACGAGGCCTAGATCGATCAACGCCAGCCAGCGGCTCAGCCACAGCGCACTCGTAATCCGCCTGGCGGCGGCTCCCTTTTCTGAGGGGTCGCTCTTCTCACTCACGCTTCCCGGGATCATGCTTGAACTCCTCGTTTGGCTGCACCAATCATCCTGGGCTGCCAAGTTTCGGCCAGGACAAACTACCTCCGCTCATGTCGGTTCACAGGTGCAAGCAGCCGTAGGGCGAGTTTGAAACTCGCCCTGTAAACCCACACAACCGCTGCCTCAACGTGCAGCGTGTCGCTCAATCACCGCCAGCCCCTCAATCTCCACTAACGCTTCGTCGTCAAACAGGCTTTTGACTTCCACCAGCGTCATCGCCGGGTAGTAGCGGCCAAAGAACGAGCGGTAAGCCTCGCCGAGCGGCTTGAGATTGGCTTTGTAGGCCTGTTTGTCGGCGACGAAAATAGTGAGTTTGACGATGTCGGTCATCGCCCCGCCCGCCTCGTCCAGCACGGCCTTCAGGTTCGCCAGCGCCTGCGTGAACTGCGCGACGAGGTCGCCCGGCGCGGCGATGCGCCCCGTCTCGTCCATGCCGGTCTGCCCGGCCAGAAAGAGCAGACGCCCGCCGCTCGTGAGAACGCCGTTGGCGTAGCCGGAGGGTTTGGCAAGGGAAGCGGGGTTGATAATCGTCTTGTCCATTTTGGGGAATCCACGAAGGGACACGAAGTTACACGAAGATTTTAAAGGGCTAGCGCACGAGTGGATTCAAAACATCACCATCCCCCCATCCACGTTGATCGCCTGCCCGGTGATCCCGCGCGCTTCGTCGCTCGCCAGCATTTTCACCACGTGCGCGACTTCGTCGGGCGTGACGAGCCGGTTTTGCGGGCTGAGCCTTTCGAGCGTGGCGCGGGCCTCGGCCTCGGACATCTGCGTGCGGGCGGCGATGTTGGCGACGGCCGCGTCGGTCAGGGGCGTATCCACGTAGCCGGGACAGACGGCGTTGACGGTGATGTTATACGAGACCAGCTCGATAGCCAACACGCGGGTGAGGCCGAGCACGCCGTGCTTGGAGGCGGTGTAGGCGGCGATGTACTTGCCGCCGACCTTGGAGGCGACGGAGGCAATGTTGACGATCCGCCCCCAGCCGGCCCCGACCATCATCGGCGCGACCTGCTTGGTGACGTGATAGACCGAGTTGAGATTCACGTCAATCATCCGCTGCCAGAGCGCGTCGTCGTGCCCGAGGAACTTGTGCGACCCGGCCTGCCCGGCGTTGTTGACGAGGATGGTGATGGGGCCGAGCGCGGTTTTGACCTGCTCCAGCGCCTGGGCGATAGAGTCCGGCCGCGTCACGTCGCAGACGACGGGGAACGCCTCGCCCCCGCGGGCGTGGACGTCGTCCGCTACGCGCTGCAAGTCCGTTTCCGTGCGTGAGGCGATTGCCACTCCGATCCCCTCGCCCGCGAGGGTCCTGGCAATCGCTGCCCCAATTCCCTTGCCTGCCCCGGTGATAAAGGCGATCTTGGACATAGAGTTTCCTCTTTATAATCAATGGATCACGAAAGCGGCTCGTAGTGGCGACTTTAGTCGCTTTATCGCCCCAACGACTGAAGTCGTTACTACGATTATCCTCGCGTTACCAGCATCCTGAGCGCAAGGCGGTGCTTTTTGCCGCCTGTAGTCGAAAAATGCGGATTATGCTGAGTAACCCTGTTCTGCCTCCACATTCCCATCTAACTCCAACCTCCGATCTTCCGGCGCGGCGAACCCCGGCGTCACAAAGATTTCCACGGTGTTCGAGTCCGCCGAGCGGTTGCCGGCGAAGTCGTAAGCGCGCACGGCGTAAGCGTAGCGATTGCCCGCCAGCGCGTATTCGTCTACGTGGGCCGGCGTCATCGAAGAGGTAAGATGGACGAACGGCCCCTTGTTCACGGAGCGGAAAATCTCGTAGCCGTAGACGCCCTGCGGATCGCGCGCGGCCTGCCACGTCAGCCGCACCTGGCCGTTCTCGTTGAGGCGGGCGGCGCTCAACTCGCCGCCCGCCGGCCAGCGCGGGGGCGCGGCGTCCTCCGGCGCTTCCGGCGCGTGCAAATACTCCCTGGGCCACAACGAGCCGCAGCGCACCTGCTTAAAATTCTCGTCCAGGTTCTTGCAGATGTTCCCGTAGATGCACCGCACAATCGTGTCCTCGCGCCCCAGGCGGGCTTTGCGCGGCCAGTCGGGGTCGGCGAGGAGCGCGCGGGCAAACCCCACCAGGTCGGCCTGGCCGTTTTGCAGGATCGCCTCGGCCAGCTGCGGCGTGTTGATCTTGCCGGTCGTCACAATCCGCGTGCGGTAGCCGTGCGCGTTGACGAACCGCCTGATCCCCTCGGCCAGGTAGACGTTCGCGCCATCCTGGTACGAGGCGGGCGGCATCGTGCGGTCGCCGGAGTAGCCCGTGTACGGATACAGCGGCTCGCCTTCCTTCTTAATCGCGTCCTCGAACTTGCCGCCGGCCGAGAGGCTGAGGTAGTCCGCGCCGAGTTGGGCGAAGCGCAGCGCGATGTACTTCGAGTCCGTCAACCCGTACCCGCCCTTGATCGCCTCCTCGCCGTCAAACCGGATCCCGATGGGGTAATCCGGCCCGACCATTTCCCTGACGCGCAGGAGTACTTCCGAGGGCAGGCGCAGGCGGGCTTCGAGGCTCTTGCCGCCGTACTCGTCGCGCCGCCGGTTGCGAGCCGAGAGGAACGACGAGAGGGTGTAGGCGTGCGCCATGTGCAGTTCCACCGCGTCGTACCCAGCTTCGCGGACCCGCGCGGCGGCCTCGCCGTAGGCCCGCGTGATGAACCGCAGGTCGTCGCGCGAGAGCATCTCCACCGTCTGCCGCCAGCCGGAGCGCGCAATTTTGAGGAAGTGGATGATTTGCAGAGCGACCTTCGACGGCCCGGCGTCGCGCATCCGCTGGAGCAGGGCGCGGTGGCCGGGGATGAACTCGTCCGCGCCCATCCGCAGCAGCGGCCCGCTCTTGGATTGATGCACCGCCGTGGCCTCGACGACGATCAGCCCGGCCTCGCCCTTCGCAAAGCGCACGTAGCGGTCGACGATATCCTGGTTGACAAAGCCATCCTCGCCCGACAACCGCGTGACCATCGCCGTCACGAGGATGCGGTTGGGGAGGGTCAGGGTGTTGATTTTCAGGGGAGTGAAGAGGAGGCGAGACATGAGTGAGACGTAAAACGTAAGGCGTAAAACGTAAGGACCCGTCCATCAGACCCTAAGGGTCTTGGAGACCCTTAGGGCCTGAAACCGGATAGTAACCCGATTTGAGGAAAAGTCAACGCGCGGATACACTTGAGAGCCGATGGCCGCTTCCCCTCCCTCCCACAGCGACGAAGGCCGCGACCTGCGGATAGTCCTGGCCGTCGGGGGCCTCAGCGCATTTGTCCTGGCCGCCGTCGTGCTGTTGTCAGCCCAGACGGGTGTGCTGGACATCCCGGCGCGCCCCGCCCTCTTCCTCGCCGCGCTCACCGCAGGGGTGGCGCTGCTCGGTTGGGCCGGTCTGCAGTGGCGGTGGGCTGTCCGGAACGTTGCCTGGGCCACGCTGGGCGCCTACTCGCTCATCATCACCGCCGCCGTGCACTACACGGGCGGGCCGCAGACGCCAATGCCCGCTTTCTATTTGTTGGTCGTCGTGGCGGCTTCCTTCGTCCTCGGCCAGCGGGGCGCCTACCTCATCGCCGGCATCGACGTGCTGGGCTACGCCGTCCTGCTCACGCTGGAATACGCGGGCGCGCTGCCGGTCGTCTCCATCTGGCGCTTTCCCTTCGACGCGCGCGCCCGCGGTCTGTTGCTGGTCGTCAACTGGTTGACCGTCGCCACGCCCGTGCTCCTGACGGCGTTTATGAGCGGCGCGTTAGCCCAACGGCTCAAACAGCGCAATCAACAACTCGTCGCGCTGGAACGGGTCCGCACGGAATTGGCCGAGATGCTGGTGCACGACCTGCGCGGCCCGCTCACCATCCTGCTGGGCACGTTGGATCTCATTGACATGGTCCTGGGCGAGAGTTTGGACGAGGACCATCAGGATCTGCTCAAGAGCGCCCGCCGCTCCGGGCATTCAATCCTGGCGATGATTGGCGATATACTGGACATCGCCCGGCTCGAAGCCGGGCAACTGGTCCTCGAACCCAGGCCGGTGCTGCTCCCGACGATGCTTACCGACGTCGCCGACCAGTTCCGCCCCCTGGCCGAGTTGGGAAATCTATCGCTGCGGGTGGAGCCTGGCGGCGACCTGCCCCCGGTTCAGGCCGACGCCAAGCTGATCCAGCGCGTGCTGGCTAACCTGATTGCGAACGCGATCAAACACACCCCCTCTGGGGGGAGTATCACCCTCGCGACCCGCCAGGGTCGGCCGGGCTATCTGACGGTGAGCGTGCGTGACACGGGCGAGGGCATCCCGCTCGACCAGCAGCGGAGAATCTTCGAGAAGTTCGGACAGGTGGGCAAAGAGGGGGCCGAACGGCGCGGCACGGGCCTGGGACTGACGTTCTGCAAGCTGGCCGTCGAGGCGCATCGGGGCGAAATCTGGGTTGAGAGCGCGCTGGGCGAGGGGAGCACATTCGCCTTCGTGCTGCCGCTGGCCGAACTTAAGGTTCCGGCGTCTCCGTCGGCTCTTCAGTAGGCAATGGCTCGGCCGGGGCAGGCGTTTCCACAAGCGGCGCGCCGCCGGGGAGGGTGAGCGACGCCGCGTCCGGCGCGAAGCGAACCTGGAGGCGGAAGCGGGGCCTCTCGTCTCGCGCGAGCGTCTGCTCCAACACCACGCCCGTCACCTCCCACACTTCGCCGCGCCGCACTGCGGGGCGCTCCAGCTGCGTGACCCGGCTGAAGAAGATGCGGGCTGGGCCGGAGCTGTCGTCAAGCCAGAACGCCTGCGCCTCCACCTGCACGACCTGGCCGCGCACTGTGACCAGGCTGCTCTCGAGCGCTTCGCCGATCTGCCCGGTGCGCGCGGCGATGGGCTTCACCGGCGCAATGTCGTCGGGCGGCCCGGCCGCGACGAACAGGACGTTGCGGGCGTAGAGCTGTTTCTCGCCGCTCTGCTGGCGCAAGTAGCCGAAGACGGTCACCGATTGACCGGGGACAAGCGGCGGCCAACTGCCGCGGCCGAGGTAGACCGCAATCCCGCCCGTCTCGTCTTGAATGTAGATGCGGCGAGTGCTGAATAATCCCGGCGGCACGGTGACCCGGCCCGCCGCGCTGACCCACGCGCCGTCCGGCCATTGGCGGAGTGCGCCGACAGGATAGAGGGCCTCGGCAGTAAACGACACGCCTGGGGCGCCTGGCCGCGCGCGGTTGCTCCCGCCCGGCGTGGGCAGGCCGTGCTCGTTCCACTCGCCGCCATCCGGGAGGCGCGCCCAGGAGACGCCCTCTTTGGGATCGCGAGTGTACGTCCATTCGTCTGCTGCCGCGCCATCGGGGTGCAGCAAGCGCACGGTGTCGCCGTCGTCGTTGAGGATGAGGCCGGTCGTATCCTTGAAGAAGACCACCAGCGCGCCCGGCTGAATGACCACGCCCGGCGGGATGACATACGGCGCGCTGCCGCCGGGCCGGTCGTCCAATTGCCACCTCGCCAGGTCAACCTCCGCCTCGCCGACGTTGATCAGTTCGATAAATTCCTGCGCGCCGCTGTCTGGATGCGGGAGGAATTCGTTCAATAACACCCCGCCCGGATACAGCGGGGGCGGGAGGGTGGTCGAGTTCGCCTGACCGGGCGTGCCGTTGAGCGGGTTGCCGTCCGCGTCCAACCCATTGCGGTAGATGCCGTTGTTGCTCCCCCAGTTCGCGTCGGCGTCCGACGCCCCGGCATCCACGCGCTCCATCGAGAAGTAGTCCGGCGCGCCGCTCCCGCCCGGCCAGCCGCCGCCATCCCCGTTAGCCGTGTCAATCACGTTCCCTATATTGTCGCGCAGTGTCAGCGTCTCACCGGCGTTGTTCAACCCGCCCGTGTAGATCAAATCGGCAGTGATGTTCGACATGGTGTCGTCGCCCGTGCGTTCAAGGAGGAAATAGCCTTTCGCCGGGATGACGAGGCCGGCGGGGAAGGCAATGGCTATGTCGTCCCCATCGGAGAGTGTCCAATCCGCGAGGACAACATCATCAGCGCCGGGATTGTAGAGTTCAATCCATTCGTCGGCGGACGACGCCAGCGTGCCGCCCCACGCCACTTCGTTGATGACGACGGAGAGCGCCGGATAGGGTGTTGCAGTCGCAGTCGGTGTGGGCGTTACGGTGGGCGTTCCCGTCTCCGTCGGTGAAGGGGTCACACTCGGCGTCGGCGTGCTGCTCGGTGTCAGTGTTGGCGTGAGTGTCGGGGTGTCGGTGGGTGTGAGCGTAGCCGTCGGCGTGGGAGTGATGCTCGGCGTCAGTGTTGGCGAAGGCGTCGGCGTCGGGAAGGTGGTGGAGTTGGGTTGCTTGGGCGTGCCGTTGAGCAGGCTGCCCAGAGCGTCCAGCCCGTTGCGGTAGATGCCGTTGATGCTCCCCCAGTTCGTGTCGGCGTCCAGCGCCAGCGCGTCCACGCGCTCCATCGAGAAGTAGTCCGGCGCGCCGCTCCCGCCCGGCCATCCGCCGCCGTCCCCGTTGGCCGTGTCAATCACGTTCCCGGCCGGGTCGCGCAGCGTCAACGTCTCGCCCGTGTTCACCAGCCCGCCCGTGTAAATCTGGTCGGCGGGGAGGTCCGAGATCGTGCTGTCGCTGGTGCGTTCGAGCAGGTAGTAGCCGTTCGCCAGGATGACGCCCGTCAGCGCGATGTCTGGCGTACCATCCGCGCTCGCCAGCGACCAGCCCGCCAGACT
>DAOTXG010000573.1:0-6347 GCA_034435515.1 Anaerolineales bacterium | reverse complement strand
GCGGTTAATCCCCCCGCTGCCCTGGTCGTAGTCAATCGCGTCCCCGGATTGCGTGAAATAGTTATACTCGACGACGAGTTCTGAGCGCGTTGCGATGCCATCGCTGCTATAGCGGATGACAAAGCCCCGAATCGTGGGCATCGGGGAGACGCCCGCCGGAATGGTGATGGCGCCCACCAGACTCCCCACTCCGCCGTCAATGATGGTCGTGTTGCGGGTCGGGTCTGCGGGATCGTAAAACTCGGCGGTCAGGACGAGGAATTTATTGAGGGTCAGGTTTTCGACATACACCCCCGATCGAACGACAATGGTATCCCCCGGGCTGGCGGCGTCAATGGCGGCCTGGATGGTGGGGTAATCATCCGGGACGATCCGCGTTGCCGCCTGGGCGCTCTGATAAAGCACCAGTACGGCGGTGATCGTGAGAAGCCCGGTTGTGAGAAAGAAAATACCTCGCGCGCCGCGCATGAGAGGGTCCTTTGCGCACATTTCCTGTACGTTGCTAGATCGTTTGCCAAGTCACGCCAAGCGGATTGAAGTCGTTTGAGCGTGCCAGCAGAAAAAACCGAATCCCCTCAGTGATTACATCGTCGCAACTATAACAACATTACCCTTCTACAGGGTTAGAGTCTGGTAATAAAAGGCCGAGGCGCGTATCCCTGCTCTCAGACTTGACCCATTCAACCGGTCATTGACGCTGGTTAGTGAGGATGATAAAATCTCGCGCACATGCTCCAGGCGGCCCCGCCCGCGGTTGACCCGCTGAGATCAAACTCCCTGCCGGTGGCGGGCTATGCCACCGGCGTTTTATTTACACGTGAGCCTGACTCCCTTGTGGACTTCTTTTCCGCGCTGATGCTATACTATCCCTATGTCCGATCCTGACGCTCCCCTACCCCTGGAACCCGGCGTGGCCCAGCTGCGCTGGTACATCGAGCGCGTGGCCGAGGGGCGCGTGACGGTCGAGGAACTGGCCCGTTCTTTCCGCAGCCTGCACGAGGCGCTGGACAGCGCGGGGCGGACCCGCTACGCCTCGAAAGAGGAAGCGCGCCTGATCTGGGATGTGTTGTGGGCGCTGGAGTTTTATTCGCCGGACCCCTCCCAGGAGTCGAACCCGGAAGAGTGGAACGACGCCGCCGCCGTGCTGGCCGAAGTGAAGCGGGTGGCGCGGCGCCTGCGACAACTGGGATGATTCTCAAGGATGACCGACATGCGAGCCGGAGATCCACGCTTTGAGACTTTTCCGCCCGACACCAACGTAAACCAGCTGCGCTGGTACATCCTCCAAACTGCCCGCGGCGTCCTGAGCATCCAGGAGTTCCTCAAAGATTTCCGCGACCTGCACGAGGCCGTCGAGCGCGCCGGGCCGCCCGAATACGCCACGCCCGAGGAGGCGCGGGCGATCTGGGACGTGCTGTGGGCCGTAGAGTTTTGCTCGCTCGACGTCTCGAAAGAGGACAACCCGGAGGACTGGTATATCCCGGAGGAAGTCCTCACCGTCGTCAAGCGCGCCGCCGAAAAGATCAGGTCGGCGTAGTCGACCCGCCGCCGGATTTTTCCGGCGGCTTTTTTATCAAATAGGAGGGAACGGGGCGCTTTGCGGAGTATAATCCTCCCATGCTCCGCCGCTCTTCTTCCCCGCTACCGGTCGTCGTCGGCCGGCTGGGCCTCGGCCTGCTCGCGGGCTTCGCGCTGGCCGTTTTTTTCTCGCTCCCGCAAGTGACCGACCTCTCTCCCGCCCCGGGCGCGCAATTTGTGTCCGCGCGCGCGCCCATCCGCCTGACCTTCAACCGCCCGATGGATCGCGCCTCGGTCGAAAGCGCGCTGCGCCTCAGCCCGCCAGTCGAAGGCGCCTTTGCCTGGGACGGGGACACGCTGATCTACACCCACCCACCCTGGCCGCTCGAAAGCGCCGTCACCGTCACTCTCGCGGGAGGGCGCAGCCAGCGCGGCCTGCCGCTCCTGGGCGAGCGCACCTGGACTTTCAACGTCAGCGGCGAGCGCGTGGCCTACCTCGCCGACTCGGGCGGGGCGGCTGATCTCTGGCTTCTCCCCATGCAGGAGGGCGCCGCCCCTCGTCAGATCACAACGGAACCCCACGGCGTCTACGATTTCGACGCCGCGCCCGACGGCGTGCGCTTTGTCTACTCCGCGCTCCGGGCCGACGGCGGCGCGGATTTGCGCCTGATCCAGGTGGACGGGACGGGCGTGAGCGATCTCTTGCTCTGCCCCGGCGCTGCCTGTCTCTCGCCGGCGTTTTCCCCCGACGGGAAGCGCATTGCTTACGAACGGCATAGCCGGCTTCCCGATTTCACGGGAGAGGCGGCCTTCGGTCGTCCTCGGATCCACGTGCTGACCCTCGCCACAGGCGAAGACCAGCCATTGGGCGAAGCCGACGACCAGACGCGCTTCCCCCGCTGGGGCCCGGATGGCCGGCTGAGTTATTTCGATTCTCTGCGGCAGGCGCTCGTCGTCCACGATCTGGCCTCCGGCGCAGTCACCTACATCCCCGATACGTCAGGCGAGAGCGGCACGTGGTCGCCCGACGGGCAGTTCATCGTGTACCCGGAGATTTTCTTTCCGCCCGAACCCACGGACGTCCCGACCGGGACGGCGGCGACGGAGGACAGCGACCGGTTCTTCAGCCACTTGCTGCGCGTGAAGATCGCGACGAACGAGGTCGAAAACCTCTCCGGCGAGGGAGTTGTGGAAGACGCCTCTCCGGTGTATTCTCCATCCGGCGACTGGCTGGCCTTTGGCCGCAAGGGATTGGAGGCTGCGCGCTGGACGCCGGGCCGCCAGTTGTGGCTGATGCGCGCCGATGGCTCGGACGCGCACGCGCTGACCGCCGAACCGTTCTATAATCATAGCGCCTTCGCCTGGCGCCCGGACGGTCAGGCCCTGGTCTACATGCGATTCAACGCCGCCGACCTGTCCCAGCCCGCGGAGATTTGGATGATGAACGCCGACGGGACTGGCGCCCGTCGACTGGTCAACGGCTATCTGCCGAAATGGCTGCCGTGAGGAGGTGCTGGCATGTCTGAAGTGATGCTTCGCCGCGCGCCCGATTTTACGCTCCCCATCCTGGGCGGGGGCCGCTTCGCGCTGTCGGAACAACGAGGGAAGATCGTCGTCGTCAACTTCTGGTCGGCGGAGTGCCCCTGGAGCCGCCGCGCCGACGTGGTGCTGGTCTACCGCTACGGCACGTGGGGGCAGAAAAATGTGCAGATCGTCGGCATCGCCTCCAACGCCAACGAGCCGGAGGAGGAGATTCGCCACGAGGTCGAGAACCGGCACATCAAGTATCCCATCCTGCTCGACCTGGATCAGCGAGTCGCCAATCTATACAAGGCGGAGACCACGCCCCAGTTCTACATCCTGGATCGGCAGGGAGTGCTGCGCTACACCGGCGCACTGGACGACGCCACCGCCGGCCGCCGGCGCCCCAAAGTCATCTACGTTGACCGGGCCGTGGCTTCCCTGTTGCAGGACAAAACGCCCAGCCCGACCGTCACCTCGCCTTATGGCTGCGCCATCGTCCGCGCGGCCCCGACGACAGGCGTCGCACTTCAAAAAGTGGATATGTGAGGCGCGGAGGAGGCTCTCATGACTTCCCAAACGCTGTTGCGCGTCCTCCACCTCGGGCTGCGCGTGCTGGAGGCCTTCCTCGCCCGCCGCCCCCCGAAGCCGCGCCCGCCCACCCGCGCAGATAAAATTGTCGAGCGCGTCGCGCCGCTGGCCGAAAGAATCCTCGAACGAGTGCAACCGGCGGCCCAGCCCCAGGTTGCTGCGCCTCCCCGGCGCTCGTGGGGCCTGCTGTTCGCCCGCACGGCGCTCGTCAGCGCGGTCGTCGCCGGCGGGACGGCGTACCTGATCATGAAACAGCGGCGTCGGGTGCGTGGCCGTTACCGGCGGCTGGCAGCGCGCTTCCCCGAGGAACTGCTCGACGTGCTCGCCGCGCCGGGAGGCGGCGGGCGTTTGGAGCTCGTCTACGACGGCAACGGCCTGCACGATCCGCAAACTGGCCTGCTGTATCCGGTGATTGACGGCATTCCCGATTTTATCGCCTCGCCCCTCACGGAAGCCGCCTACCTGGCCGGAGCGCCCGCCCCGGACGGCGGCGACGACTTGAAACTGGGCGAGTTGTTTGAGCCAGTGCAGTCGTCGGCGCTGGGGGAGAACCGCGTGGGGGATGCAGTACTGGCTGGCGCTGTGGCTTCTTTTGCCAGGACTGGCTGGGCGCTCTCCCTCCCTTGCAACTTACGCGGCTGCGAAATTGAAATGGCCCGCGCCAACCCGCAGGCGCGCCTCCTATGCGTGACCGACCAGTGGGACGCTTTGCTGGAGGCTCGCCGCAAAGCGCGGGAGGCCAGGATCGGCAATCTCTACTTCACGCGCGGCGACCCAACGCTCCTGCCCGTCCAAGATCAGGCGATGGACTCTCTCTGGACGGCGAACGGTCTCCACAGTTATCGGCGGCCTGAAGGAATGATCACGCAGATGGCGCGCGCGACCAGACAGGGCGCATTAATGGCGGGCGTGGCGCTCATGCTGGGCGGGCCGCGCTATTACGACGCGTTGCTCGGCCTCCACCCGCGCCTGCCTGGCCGGCGCGAAGCACAAACGTATTTCAGCCTGCTCTCGGCCGCCGGTTTCGACAACCTGCACGCTTTTCGTGAGGGGGCTTACGTGCGATTTGTGGGGGTGAAGGAATAAAGTCTCACTCCATCCACACCGTCCGATCCTCCGGGCCGGGGCGCTGAACGTGACCCGGCTCGGCCAGAGGATAACCCACGTAGATGAAGCCAATGAGGTGCTGGTCGGGCGCGAAGCCGAGGAAGGCTTTCACGTCCGGGTCGGTCGCCGCCGGGCCGGTGCGCCAGTAGGTGGCGAGGCCGAGCGCCCGCGCCGCCAACAGCAGGTTCTGCGTCGCCGCCGCCGCCGCACAGATGTTTTCGACCTCGACCACTTTGGGCCCGCTGGGCCTGTCCACGCCCACCGCGATCAAGGCCGGGGAACGCAGGGGTTTGGCGCGCTCCGCCGCCAGCGCCTCCTCCCGCGCGTCGGGGTTGCGCTTCCGGGCCGACTGCGCCATCACTTCGCCCAGCCGCTCGCGCCCCGCGCCAGTCAACACCACGAAACGCCACGGGCGCACGTGATGATGATTCGGCGCCTGGACCGCCGCCGCGAGCATCTTCTCGATCAACTCGCGCGGCACGGGGTCGGGCTTCACTTTGCCGATGGATTGGCGGGTGTAAATGGCTTCGAAGAGTTCCATGGGCGGAGGTTAGAGAATTGGAGATTGGAGATTAGAAGTTGGAGGGTGGAGGTTGGAAGTTAGAGCAGCAGGATTATAGCATCGGCTCTTTTGCTATAATGGCCTTCCTAAAAGGAAACCCGTATGTCCTCCCCCCTTATCGGTCTCACCATGCACTCGACGGCTGACGCCGACCGGGCCGAGTTGGATTTGCTGCTCGGCTATATCGTGCAGGCCGTCGAGCGCGCGGGCGGGCTGCCGCTGTTGATCCCCCCCGGACTCAGCGCGGAGACGCTGCGCGGCCTCTACGCCCGGCTCGACGGCGTGCTGTTCTCCGGCGGCGGCGACGTGGCCCCCGCGCGCTATGGCGCGGAGATGCACCCCAAAGTCGGCGGCGTGGACGACGAGCGGGACCGCGTGGAACTGACGCTGGCGCGCTGGGTCGTCGCGGACGCCAAGCCGTTCTTCGGCATCTGCCGGGGGGCGCAGGTCGTCAACGTCGCGCTGGGCGGCACGCTTTACCGTGACGTGAGCGAGCACCCGGGCGCGCATCCGCATACGTATTATCCCAACTTCCCGCGCGATCTGCGCGCGCACGCCGTCAAAGTCGAGGAAGACTCGCTCCTCGCGCGGGTGCTGGGCGAACCGCTGCTTGCGGTCAACAGCCTGCACCATCAGGCATGCAAGGACATCGCGCCCGGCTTGCTGGCGGCGGCGCGGGCGCCGGATGGCCTCGTCGAAGCCGTCGAAGCGCCCAACCATCCCTTCGGCCTCGCCGTCCAGTGGCATCCCGAATGTTTCCCCGAGGCGCCCGAGATGCGCCGCCTGTTTGAGGCCTTCGTGGCCGCCGCTGGTGACGCACTGACGTGCGTCACTACAAACGCGCCAGGTGACGCACTGGCGGCGTCGCTACAAACGCGCGGACGCACTGGCGGCGTCGCTACAAACGCGCGGACGCACTGGCGTGCGTCGCTACAAACGCGCGGACGCACTGGCGGCGTCGCTACAAACGCGCGGACGCACTGGCGTGCGTCACTACAAACGCGCGGACGTACTGGCGGCGTCACTACAAACGCGCGGACGCACTGGC
>DAOTXG010000572.1:0-6394 GCA_034435515.1 Anaerolineales bacterium | reverse complement strand
GCGCTCGCCAGCGTCATCATCTCGTCCGAGTGCGGGATCACGGCGGCCACCTCGCAGTTGTAAGTCTTTTCCACGCGCGCCTTGACCTCCGCCGCGTCGAAGACCGTCGGCACCTTGTTGACGATCAACAGCAGGCGCGGGACGTCGAGTTTGCGAGCCACCTCCACCGTCACGCCCGTGCCCTGGTAGTCCTGCTGATCCGGGCGCAGGATGATGGCCAGCGCGTCGGAGATGGCAATTGAGAGCAGCGTCTCCTCGTTCAGGCCGGGGTGAGTGTCAATCATCAGCACGTCGAGGTTCAAATCCTCGACCAGCCGGTGGAAACCGTCGTTGAGCAGGCCCACGTCGTAGCCCTCGCGCAGCACCCGCGCGATCTCGCCGGCCTTGATGCTGGAGGGGATGAGGAAGACTTTGCCTTTGAGGCCGCCGCCCAGGCTCGCCGTCACGTCGTGGGCGGTGTCTTTGATCTCGCATTTGCCCCACAGATAATCGTTGAGCGAGCGCCCCATATCGTCCTCGCCCAGGCCGAAGAGGACGTGGATGCCGGGCGACTGGATGTCGGTATCAATGACGCCGACGCGCCGCCCCTCGCCAGCCAGCAGGGCCGTGAGGTTGGCCGTGGTGTTGGATTTGCCCGTGCCGCCCCGGAAAGAGTGAACGGAAATGATTTGCGACATGCGTGCGCTCCTGACGGCGTTAAATTTCCTGATTGCTCGTAACTGTTCACGCCCGCCAACCCGCGAAATGAATTTCGCGGCTGAAACCTGAAGTGCGTTAAAACGCACTGGTCAGCAGTTTTATCATGAATTTAGAGATTGCGCGAATAGTCAGACAATCGTATCCGCTGCTCCCGCACTGGCCTCACCCTCCTGCCTCTCTCTCCCAACGGGCAGTTCCGTTGGGAAAGGGGGGTTAGGGGGGTGAGGATTGGACGCGCCCGGCCAATTCTTGCTGCAAGGCTAACGCCTCCGCCGCCGAAGCGGCGACGATAATACACCCGAATTCGCCCGCCGCCAGCGCCGAAGTGACGGTGACGACCACGCCGCGCTGCTCCCCGCGCATGGGATATGTCAGGTCGCCGATGGCCGCCTGCAGCGCGTCGAACTGGCGAAAAGGGCCGCTGGACATCGCGTCGTGGCTCAACAGGACGACCCGCTCCAGGTAATCCGGGCCGAAGGCGAAACGCGCAAACTCATGGACGTGTGTGCCGCCCGTGCGCCGGGAGTTCACTTCGAGCAGGAAGAGCCGCCCATTGTCGTCCACCACCGTGTCCAGGTCAAAGTGGCCTACGTAGCCCACGGCTTGCAAGCCCGCGGCGATCCGCAGGCCGCTTTCGGCCAGCGCCGGATACCAGCCGGCCTCGTGCAGTTCCCGGCTGACGAGCACCCCGCAAAAATCGCCCGGCGACAGGAACATCTGCTGCGCGAGATAGGTGATCTCCGGCTGGCCTGCGCCGCGCGGCGGCACGAAGACCTCCAGCGACGGTGAGAGCAGATTGGCCGAAGCAATGTAGGCCTCGACGGTGACGCCGTGGTCATAGAGGAACGGGTTGCGCTCCAGTTCGCGGCGGATGGCCTCGGCCGAGGCGAACTCGCCGGGGCGCAGGACGTTCTGCCCGATGCCGTTCTCGCCGTCGTCGGCCTTGACCACGCACGCCTGCCCGTTGCTGCAGAACCAGTGCGCGATCTCCGCCGCGCTGCGCCAGTCCTCGCAGGCCACGCCGAAGGGCAGCAAATCGTCCGCGAGGTCGCCCAGCCAACGCGAGGCCAGCACGCGGAACCCGGCTTTTGTGTCAATGTAATCGCGCACCCACAGGCACTCGGGCGCGGGGCTTTCCGGGAGCAGGATGGTCAACCCGTGTTCGCGCCGCAGCGCGTCCACCAGGCCCAGGAACTCAGGCGTCGTCGCGTAGGGGACGAGCTGAACGACTCTCCCCTCGCCTGCGTAGTCTACCAGCCGCGTCAACAGGGGCGTTTCGCGCAGGATGTCGCGGCAGAGCCACGGCGAGGGGGCCTGCGGCGCGAGATAGCGGGTGTGGCGGTAGCCCAGCTGCTGGTAGAGATGTTCGGCGTGCGGGATGGGGAACGTGACGAAGACCAGTTTGGCGTCCCCCAGCCACAGCAGCGTCCGGTCGCCGCGGTATTGCTCGCCGTGGATCAGCCGCGCCCGCGCCGCCGCATTCTCCCCGCGATTCAGAAAACTATAAAAGGTTTCCGAGATGTTGCAGATGGCGATGGTGGGGACGTTTGGCTCCAGAGGCGGAGGCATCTTTATTGCTTATGGCGTATGGCGTATCGCTTATCGTCTATCGCGTACCTGTTTGGCGTCAGAGAGCGTATTGCGTATTACGTATTGCGTATCGCGTATTCCGTAAACGCAATCAGAGAAAGCTATCCGGTTCTCCTAAGAACTTGTCTAAGAACAACTTCCCGTTTTCTAGCGTAGGAGCGGTTTTCAACCGCGAGGGTCGCGGCTACAAGCCGCTCCCACGGTCGGGAAAGTGCGGAAGTTATTTTTAGACGACCCCTAAGTCGTGGATTGCGTGGCGGAGCGGCGGCCCCGTTCCCGCATCACGCGGGCTTTGGCCTGCAGGTCCTGGAAGAAATCGGTATCCACGATTTCGCTGACCTGCTTCTGGCGTTTGACCTCGTCAATCTCGATCTTCAGCTCGGCGACCTGCCGCCGCAGGGTCTGCTCGCGCTGATAGACCTTGTTGACCATGCTTTGGAAGACTTCCGACAGGCTCTCGATCTCGTCGGGGAAGACGTCGTCCGTGCGGTTCGCCGCCAGGCTGTTCAGGCCCTGCTCGTACGCGCCTTCGCCGATCTGGTCGGCGGCGCGCGTCAGGCGGATGATCGGCCCGGTGAACGCACTCGATACCAGGTACACCAGGACGAAAAGGACGGCATAGGTGATGACGAAAGCCAGAACCACCTGGTCGCGGATGCCCGCCTGCACTTGACGGACGTAGTCGGCGCGGAAGTCAATGCCCAGCGCGGCGACGACTTCGCCTTTGGAGTCGAACACCGGCGTATAACCGGAAATCCAGGAGCCGAATTCGTCGTCGTAGGGCGTGGTTTCGAGTGTGGTGGCGTTGAGGCCCTGAAAGTTGGCCGTCGGGTCGTTGGCGATGTAGCGCTCGAGGAACTTCGCGCCGAACGGCGGATCGCGGACGGCGCCGGCGCTGGTGAGGAAGATCATTTCCTTCTCCGCCGTGCCTTTGATGTAGGTGTACGGTTCGGCGCGCGGTTCCACCTGATGCACCCGATCCAGCCACGCCACCTGCCGCCAGTAGCGCTCGTCTGGCGGATAACAGCCGTCCGCGCCTCCCTCCGCGCACGCGCCTTCGGTATACAGCGCGCGCAGTTCGTCGCCGTCAATGCCCGCCGCCGCGCCCAGCAGCGTGTCGGTCAGGTCCTCGGCCACGCGGCCCAGCGCGCTGGTCGTGGCGTAGTTGTAGAACCAGTAAAAGGCGGCGGCAAAGACCACGCTGAAGAGCAGCGTGAAGCCGATCAACAGTTTAAAGCGCAGGCTGATGAAGATCCGTCGCGCGGGCGTCTGGGTGTCCATCCGACTCCTCCACTGTGACGTATCCTGACTGTTTCACGGAATACGGAATACGCAATACGCAATACGATCGTGCTTTACCGAGCCGCAGCCCATAGCCTCACAGCCTGCCGCTCAAGCGCGTGCTGCATAATTTTAGCGATAAGTTGCTCAAAAGAAAGTCCGCGATAGCGGGCGATCATGGGCAGGCTGGAATAATCCGGGTCGAGGCCGGGCAGGGGGTTGATTTCGAGCAGCTGCGGATCGCCGTTTTGATCCAGCCGGATATCCACCCGCCCTGCGTCCCGGCAGCCCACGGCGTGGTAGGCGCGCAGCCCCAGGTCGCACAATTGGCGGCTGCGGTCGGAGTCCACGACCGGTTGATACTCAACCCGCACCTCGCAATGTTCTTTCTGCTCGAAGCCATACACCTCGTCCGGGTCTCGCAGGCGGATCTCCTGCGCGCCCAGCGCCTCGGCGGCTTCCCCATTGCCCAGGATGGCGACGGTGAACTCCTGCCCCGGCAGATACGGCTCGACCAGCGCCGGTTCGTGATATTGATGCAGCACCCAGTTCACCCGCTCGACCAGCGCCGCGCGCGAGGTCACCCGCGATTCATTTGAGATGCCTTTAGAAGTCCCCTCGTAGGCCGGTTTGACAAACAGAGGAAAAGTCGGCAAAACGGCGAGGGCGGCTTCGATCTCCGCGGCGCTCCCGATCACGGCAAAGGGCGGGGTTGGCAGGCCCTGCGCCAGCCACACGTGCTTCGTCAACGGCTTGTCGAGGCACAGGGCCAGAGTCAGCGGGTCGGAGAAGGTGTAAGGGATGCGCGCGGCCTCCAGCAGCGCGGGAACCTGCGCTTCGCGCGAGCGCCCGCCCAACCCCTCGGCGATGTTGAACACGATGTCCACCGACTCGCCGGCGGCCAGGAAGCGCACTAACTGGTGGATGTGGCCGATGCGGCGCGGCCGGTAGCCCAGGCTGGCCAGCGCGCGCTCGACCGCCTCGATGATCTCCAGCGGGTCGAACTCCGCGTACTCGTCGGCGGGCGCGCCGGGATCAGGCGGGTAGTCGTCTCGCAGGTCGTATGTCAGACCGACGTCCATCTCAGAATTCGATGCCATCCAACATGCTCTTGCGGCGCGGGCGCGCGAGCCGCCAGTCCAACAGGCTGGACTCGTATGCGGCGCGTGACTTGAAGGCGGCCCAGATGGCCCCCGCCGAAGCCGCCGCCGCCAGCCCGAGGTAGACGCGCTGCACGACCTCCGGCGCGAGCCAGGCCCACGAAGAAACCAGCAGCAGGACCAGCAGGATCACGCACCCCACGCTGGTCGCCGCCGCATAAAAATAACTGTCGAGAAAAGCGCCAACTCGTCCCCGCCGTTCGTCGGGGATCAGGCTTTGCAGCGACTTGCGGCTCGGCTCGTCCCACCCGCGCTCGACGAGGCGGGCGATGAACCGCGCGATGGCCCCGCCGATGAAGCCGGAGATCAGCAGCGCGCTCCCGGCGGCGGCGACGAGCGCAAACGGCAGGGCGAGGAAGGTATTTTTCAAGCCCGCCCGGTCGAGCCAACGGCTCGTCACCAGCCACTGGAACAGGATCATCGTCACGATGAACCCGACCTTGTAACTGCCGTAGACCGTCTGGAACAACAGCGAGTCGCTCGTCACCGCCTGGTCAATCGAGTACAGGAAGTGATACTCGACGAACGTCAACGACAACTGGGTGAGCAGGATGGCGACCGCCAGGTAAGAGAAGAGCGGCACGTTCCGGAAAAAGTCCAGCCCGACCCGGAGGGTTTCGCGAACGTCGAGCTCTTCCCGCGTGGACTGCCGGGCGCGGATCGTCCTCTTGCGGAAGGTGAGCCAGAGCACCGCAATGCCGACGAGGAGGAGCGCCGCACCCACCGACAGGAGCTGCGACGAGCTCCGCCCGAGTTGGGTCAGGAGAACGGCCGAGCCGGCCCCGATGGAGTTGCCCAAAATGCTGCCTAACGCTGAACCGGCGGCGATGACCGGAAACAGGCGCCTGGCCTCCGAGGGGGTGTACATGTCATTCGCCAGCGCCCAGAACGCGAGCGGGAAGACGATCAACTGCTGGTCGGACAAGATATACAGGAGGAAGTAACTCGCGCCCTCAGATACTCCGTAGTTCAACAGGGACTGTATCACGAGGTAGGCCAGCGCAGCCCCGCCCAGCAGGGCGCCGACCAGCTGCACCCGCGACATCCGGTCCACCACCAGCGCGTAGAAACCGGAGAGGAGCAGCGTGGCGGCCATATCGGCCAGCCACAGCCAGGGCACCTGCGCCGGGCCGACCTGGCTGACGAACCCCGAGGTGGCGACGACGTCGGCGATTTCCAGCACCAGCGTGTTGAGGGCCAGGATGGCGAGCAGGGGCAGGACCAGTTTCCACTCGTCGAGTTTCAGTCTCATAGCGCTCCCAGCAACTTCACCAGAATTGGCTTTTGCGCGTGCAGGCGGTTCGCGGCCTGCTGCCAGGCGCGCGAGCGCGGCCCATCCATAACGTCGTCCGTAATCTCCTGCCCGCGATTGGCCGGCAGGCAGTGGAGCACAATCGCATGCGCCGGGGCCTGCGCGACGAGCGCCGGGTTAACCTGATAGCGCCCGAAGATTTGCCGCGCCCGCGCTTCGGTCGTGACCTCTACGCCGATCCACGTGTCGGTGTAAATGACGTCGGCGTCGCGCACCGCCTCGACCGGCTCCTCGACAAACGCGAAGACCTGCTCGCCGCCCAGCGCCCGCGCGGCGGCAATGCTGGCGGCGTCCAGCATATAGCCCGGCGGACTGCACGCCCGCAGTTGGAATCCCAGTTTAGCGGCGGCGA
>DAOTXG010000571.1:0-5619 GCA_034435515.1 Anaerolineales bacterium | reverse complement strand
GGACGGCGTCCAGCCAGCGGCGGCTGAGGCGCGCCGAATCGTTGGGCCGCAGAGCACGAAACGCCTGCGCGTGCAAGAGTCTCTCCCCCTGGCACACGCACACCTGCACGCTCCGGCAAAACTCGCGGACGCGAAAAGTGAAATACCCGGAGGGGGGCAGGTCATTGGCGGCGCCGACCGCGTTGGGGAAGATCCACGTGATCGGCGCTTCGGTTTGCACGGGCAGGACACGCTCCGACCAGGTCGCCTGTTGAAGG
This sequence comes from Anaerolineales bacterium, assembly GCA_034435515.1. Classification (GTDB taxonomy): domain Bacteria; phylum Chloroflexota; class Anaerolineae; order Anaerolineales; family UBA6663; genus DATDRS01. The sequence continues at coordinate 5,362 of DAOTXG010000571.1, read as the reverse complement.
AAAGACAGAATGCGCCGCGCGGCCTGCCTGCCCTCCAGCGCGCTCACGTCGGCCGTCTCCGCGCCGCGCAAGAGATTCCCGGCGGCGAACACCCCGCGCGCCGACGTGCGCAAACCGGGGTCCACCTGCGGCCCGCGTGTGCCGGGGTCAATCGCCAGCCCGCCCAGGCGGGCGAGTTCGTGCTCCGGTATCCAATCGCCGGTGAACACGACGGTATCACAGGGGATCAGCTCCGTTTGGCCGGTCGCGGCCAGCGTGACTTCGACGCCCTCCACCCGCTGGCGTCCGAGGATGCGGCTGACGCGCGCCCCGGTCAGGAGGGGAGCGCGTGCGCGCAGGTCGGCGAAATACCACTTGGCCGGCAGATAAGGAAAGTAAATTTGGTGCCGGGATAGTTCCGTCACCATGGCGGCGATAGACACGCTCGCCTGCCTGAGCGTCATCAGCGCTGAGAGGCTGACGAGTTCTGCGCCCACGATCACCGCGCGCCGGCCGACAGGCAAATGCTGTTGATACACAAAACGTTGCAGCGAGCCGGTGGTGAAGACGCCCTGCGGGCGGCTGCCGGGGACGAGGCGGGCCGCGCGCGGGCGCTCCCGGCAGCCCGTCGCCAGCAAGACCGCGCGCGCTTCGATCTGTCCCAGTCCACCTGGGCTGCTGAAGTTCGCCGTCGTCGGCCCCTGCCAGCCGGTGATAGTCGTGGACGTGCGTATCTCGATCCCGGCGGCCTCGGCTCGCCGCACGTAATGCCGCGCGTAACCGGGGCCGGTGAACACGCCGTGCAAATCGCGCCAGCCAAAGCCGGCGTGATGGCACAGGCGCGGAATCCCACCCGGTTCGTCCTCGCGCTCCACGACGAGCACGCGCGCCACGCCGAGGCGTTTTAACTCGATAGCCGCCGCCAACCCCGCCGGGCCGGCCCCGACGATCAGCGCTTCGGTGCGTTCAATCGCCACTGGCCGCCTCCAGCATCGTCAGCCGGCCTGGGCTTTGACCGGTCTCCCTGGCGAGGAGGTCCACCACCGCCGCGTGACAATTAAAGCCCTGGCAGCGTCCCTGCATCGCGCGCGTCCGGCGGCGCAGGCCGTCTACCGTGCGGGCCGGGATCACCGCATGAACCGCGTCGAGCATCTCGCCCAGCGTCACGCGTTCACAATGGCACACGATCTGCCCATAGGCCGGGTTCGCGGCGATCATTTCAGCCGATTGATAAGGGCGCACGCCCGCTTCGCCAATGTACGGCATCCGCACCGGCTTGAAATCCGGTTTAGGCGTGAGCGGCAACCCGGCCTCGGCCAAAAGGCCCACGACGTATTCGGCAATGCCGAGGGAGGCCGAGACCCCGGTGGAGCGAATTCCGCCGACGCACACGTAACGCTGTTCGGCGTGCAGGCGAATGTGATAGTCGCCGTACTCCGTGGCCGCGCGCAGGCCGGCGTACGTGGCGGTCACTTCCTCGTGCATGAGCGCGGGCAGGATGGCCTCACCCCTCTGCCACAGATACTTCAGGCCTTGTTCGCTGGTGCCAGTCTCAGTTTTATCGGACAGATCTTCGGCCGTCGGGCCGAGCATCACGTTGCCATACACCGTGGGGCTGACGAGCACCCCTTTGGTGACGGCGGTAGGCACGGGCAGAACGATGTGGTTGACGAGAGGCCGGGCGAGTTTATCAAAGACGATCAGTTCGCCCCGGCGCGGGGTGACGGTGAAAGCGTGGTGGCCGAGCAGTCGGTCAATTTCGTCGGCGTACAGCCCGGCGGCGTTGACGATGAAGCGGGCGCGCACGCTCCCTCCCGGCCCCTCCAGCCGATACACCCCGTCGGCTTCGACGGTAATCTGGCGCACGGGCCGATTCAGTTTCAGCGCCGCGCCGTTCAGCACGGCCTGCGTCGCATAGGCGAGCGGGAGGGTGAAGGTGCAGAGGATCGCTTCACCCGGCACAAACAACCCGCCGAGCGCGCCCGGCCCAAGGTGCGGTTCGCGGCGATAGAGTTCGTCGGCGGAGACGAGCCGGACATCGGCGACGCCGTTCTGGTGCGCTTTTTCCAGCAAGGCGGGCAGCGCCTGCCGCTCGTCTTCCGTCCACGCGACGAGCAGGCCGCCCAGCCGTTCCACGGGGATGCCAGCCTGCGGCATGAACTCGGCGAGCAGCGCGTAACCGCGGCGCAGCAGCCGGGCTTCGAGGGCGCCGGGTCGGGCGTCGAACCCGGTGTGCCAGATGGCCGTGCTGGCTTTCGAGGCGCCCGCGCCCACGTCCGGCCCGGCTTCGACCAGCGCGCAGCGCAATTGGTAGCGAGACAGTTCGCGGGCAATGGCCGAGCCAACCACGCCGGCGCCGACTATGGCGACGTCGTATACGGAGTCCACAGATAACGCTTCTCTATTAGCGTCTTTTGTAACTGCTCAGCCCGAGCGGTGGAGAACACTACAGCGAATTTAGGAAATAACGAATTTGCGCCGATCAGCGAATTCGTTCCTTCCCCAATTCGTTGTAGTGTAGTGTTTAGCAAGCCTGAGCCGTTACCGTTTTTATCAGCCGCTTCGCGTCAGTGTTCCCCCCACTGGGCTACCGATGCGCCAACTCTTCGACTTCCTCGTACCACCTCACCCGGTCGCCGATCATGCTCCGGGCTTTCCACGCCAGGCTCTTTGGCGCGGCCTCGATGGCCGCGCGCAGCTGCTCCACTCGCTCGTGGATGACCCGGCAGTCTTCGTCGGCGAGCTGGTCGTAATGGCTGAGATAGTCCTGGACTTTCTGCAAGTTCATCGTGACCGTGCGCCACCAGCCCCAGTCTTTGGCGCACAACCCGGCGACGAGGCGCGCATTGATGTGACCGGCGTCGGTCTCGCCCACCGGATGCTCACGCAAGAGCATGAAGGTGTCAATCAGGTCTTTCTCGTTCAGGCGGACGATCTGCATTTTTTGCAGAAGCAGTTCGGCCAGGGGGAGTGTGAGGGTATCGGCCTCCAACCTGCCCTGGAGCGGGAGCGTATGCGAGAATTTCATCTGATCGAAGAACACGTCAATATGCCGCCGGTTCGTGTGGTCGTGATAGACGAGCCGTTGATCCCCAAACAGGCGGCTGACCCAGGTGTCTTCCTCGTAGTCCAGGTCGGTCAACAGCCGCATGACGTCCACCTTCTGACGGCTGTAGGCGGCGAAGTCAATGTCGGTGAAGATACGCCCGAGCCGGTCTTGCAGGTAACCAAACCGGGGGCAGCGGGTGCGGAAGGCCAGCGCGCCGACCAGCCGCAGAATGAGGCGTTGGTTTTCAGGGAGCGCCAGCGCGTCGAGAATGCGCGACCGCTCGGCCAGGAAGTCAGGCAAGGGCGAGCCATATTTTGTCATCGCCATTCGCGTACGGCCTCACGCCGAAAGCGGCAGGTAGCCCTTGACTTTGTCTTTCTCGAGATTAATAAGCGCCGCGCGCATGATACCCTCGGCGTACTCGCTGCCCGCGTTGACGCACAAGGTCCGCCCAATCTTGCGGAAGCCGGGCGACTCGTGGATGTGCCCGTGCAGGGTGAGCACCGGCTGATATTTCTCGATGACCTGCCGCACCGCCGTGCTGCCGACCGGCTTCATAATCACCTGCCCGCCGCGTGCTTCGATGCGCAGGTCTTTATCCAACGCGGGGGCGAGGTCGAGCTGCGAATCGTACGGCGGAACGTGGAAGACGCACACCGCCTGCGCCGGGTTCTGGAGCAGGCCCATCGCGCGCTCCAGCAGTTGGAGCAGTTCCGGCTCCTCCAGGTCGCGCGGGCAGCGCCAGGGGGTCACGTTCGCCGCGCCGAGGCCGACGATCTCGTGATGGTCGTCGAGTTGAAAGCGCCGGCCGTCCGGGTTCATCACGAACGCCGAGGCGTTAATCGCGTCGTCAATCTCACGCAGGTCGTCGTTCCCGGCCATGAAGAAGAGCCTGACCCCCTGGGGCTTGAGGTGCTGCTCGGCCAGCGCCAGCCATTGGCCGACGCGCTCCTGCATCAGGCGCAGGAAGACCGCGTCCATCTTCTGCGGATCGCCCTCCAATTCGCGGGCCTCGTCGGCCTCGAGGACGATAGGGTAAAAGCCGACGTTGGAGATGCGCGTCTTCAAGTCCTCGAGCTCTTTGGCCGTGCGCGCGGTCTCCTTGTTGCCGAACAGGTAGCCTTCGTAGACCCCGTGGCCTTGATGGCGAACCGGGACCATGGCTTTGCCCGTCACGTCCCCGCCGACAATCCCGACCTGCGCTTTGTACGTCAGGATGGCGCCGATGAATTTGCGGAAGAAGGCCTCTGAGCCGTGCAGGTCGGAGGCGTAGACCAGGGTGGTGTGAGACATGAGTAGCGCCTCACCCCCCACCCCGGCGCTCCGCGCCACCCCTCTCCTCGGCCTGTGGCCGAGGAGAGGGGGGAGGGGCTGGGGGTGGGGGGTGAGGTCTAGACCGGCGGCACCGACTTAAAGGTCATCGCAATGTCAATCCCCTCCCGGCTCATACGATACCAGCGGGCGACGTAGTAGATTACGATGCCGCTGACAAGCATGACGATCAAGATCGGCACCGTCCGTCCCGGGTTGGCGACGCCGACCGCCGGATACAAGAACGACGCCAGGATCATCCAGACCAGGTAGAGCATCGTGATCCCGCCCACGAGGGTGATGAGCGGGATATTCCCCACGCGGCGCTTGACGATGTCCGCGCTCTGATCGAACAGGTCAGGCTTGAGGTATTGGAACAGCGTGATGGCCGCGACCGCGACCAACTGCGTCACCACCGCAAAGAAGGCGAAGGTGAGCTGCGTCCCCAGCGGCCCGCCGACGGCGGCGTCGTACACGCCGTATTCGGCGACGAGCGCGATGAGCGTGATCGCCACAATCGGGCTGCCCCACCTGGGGTGAACGTACGCCACCCCGTCCGGGATCAGCCGATCAAACGCCCAGGCGAAGACGATGCGGCTGGCGTAGAAGAAATAGGTCTGCGCCAGGTTGATCAGCGTGTAGACCCAGGCCAGGGCGGTGATCAGCACGAGGATAAAGTTGGGCTGGAGGATCGCGGCGTAGAACGTGATCCACGGGAGCGCGAGCACCGCCTCACCGGCTGTCTCTTGCACGGCGGCGGCGTTGTTGAACAGGTAGCCCTCGGCGGCGATCCACTCTAGCGGCGTGAGGCGCTGCAGCAGCACTGCCGCAAAGGTGAAAATCGCCCACGTGACGATAATGGACGCCCACGACCCGGCCAGCAGCGTGCGCGAGGCCTGCTTCACCTCGCCCGCGAAGAAGGTCGGGATGTAGTAGCCATAGAAAATCCAAAAGCCCATGATGATCCCGGCCAGCGTCATGATCGCGACGTTGCTATTGATCGTCATCCCGGCTTGCCTGGCT
>DAOTXG010000570.1:0-1856 GCA_034435515.1 Anaerolineales bacterium | reverse complement strand
CGACCACGACAGCGCGCCCGGTCATTACCCCACTTATCCCGATCAGTTGAGCCGCGCCGCCTTTCACCGTGGGGGTCGCCGAGGCGCCCGCAGGGACGCGGCGCGTAGTACGCGCGAGCACGTATAGCCCCACGGCGCTGCCAGCCAGGACAATGGTGATGATGACCAGCGGGAAACTGCCGGAAGGGGATGGCGGAGTGACTGCCCCGGCGCGGGAGGAAGCTATGGCGTCAAAGGTCGTCGTCCCTCCGGGCACCTCGCGTCCATAAGCGCCAAGTTGCCAGGCGCCTGCAGCAGGCTGTTGAATCAGCGCGTAGATGAGGTTGGGATATGTGACAACATTTGCCCCCTGATAGTTCTGATCAACAGCCCGCCCTTTGGGATCCGTCAACTGCAGGTCCAGCGCGGAACCCGGCCAATGCAGACTGACTGCCAGTTCGCCCTGTCCGGCGGGAACGTCAAACGTCCCGGCTTGAACCGTCTCCCCTTGAGCGATGCTGCCGGAGAATTCAGCCAGCAGAGTGCCTACAGACACGTGTCGAACGCGGATGTAGGTCTTCTCCAACTCGCTTACATTTGTAGCGTAGTAGTATTGACCGCACCTGGATCCAGCAGCGATGCGCCGCAGCAAGTCTTCATCCAGATTTCCAGGATCACCAAAGCCCACCGTGTAAATGCAAGTCCCAGCATTTGCTGCCTGTTGTACAGGCCCGGCGATAATCTCGTCCGGCGAGAGACCCGCATTTGTCAACCCGTCGCTGAGCAGGATGACGATCTTGGCCTCGCCCGCGGTGGCCTGAGCCAAGGCATCATTGGCCACAGTCAGCCCAGCACCAATATTTGTGTTCGCCAGCGGCAAAAGGGCGCTAACTGTTGTACGCACCTGGTCATAGTTTGCCGATAAGCCTAGATTTAGAAATGCATCCGTGGTGAAACTGGCTAACCCGACCCGGTGTGCTGTCCCACCCACCTGGCTCTCCTGTTGGAGCATGTTGACGATCTGATTAGCTGCTGATTTAGCCGACTCGATCTTGATGCCGCCTTGCCAGAACGCAGCCATACTGCCAGAGACATCTATAACCAAGACAGTACCAGTCGAGGCAGTTTGAGCGGGAAAAGGGGTGGGGGTTACGCCTTGGGCGGGAAAGGGGGTAGGGGTCACTATTTGTACCAGATAATCACTCCCACCACTCTCAACGTGCTTCACATTATTCGTAAGCACCACACTGATGGCCGCCAGAACAATGAGTATAGGTGCGTTTTGACGTCGGCGCATGATGACCTTCCCTTCAAGGCAGTTGATAAGCCAGCCATAGAAAACCGTTGATCGCTAACCGACTGTTTGTCAGCCTGTTCTAGTTTCATTTAGTTTGATGAACTTGTAGCATACCTGCCCTGTTTCTTTGATGCCCTCCAGGCATTACTTTCGGAGGAAGGGCAGGTAGATGCGGTTGTTCACAATAAAGTTCGCCGTTACTGCCTTGTTTTGGCTCATCGTCACTATCACTGAATTAGATGACCCGGTAGCGTCTTCGCTCCAGCCAGCAAACATATAGCCTGTGTTAGCAGTGGCCGTCAGAGTCACAACCGTTCCGTGTGCATACTTCGTCCCGCTCTCACAGTTCGGCGCCGGGGTGGCGCTCACGTTCCCACCTTCGCTTGGGTTAGCAGTCTTGGTCAGCGTATAGCATAGCTGATTGAAGTTAGCAGTCACGAATTTGTCTGCGTCCACAGTCACCGACACCGGGTTGGCGGAGCCGCTGGCATCCCCGCTCCAGTTAGCAAAGGCATAGCCAGTGCCGGCCGTAGCCATCAGCGTTATGACCGTCCCAGACGTGTATTGCAGTCCCGCATTG
>DAOTXG010000569.1:0-6320 GCA_034435515.1 Anaerolineales bacterium | reverse complement strand
GGATATGGACCATAAGGCCGAAGCCTACATCGCGTGGGGCAAGGTGCTGTGGCGGCAGGGCAGTTACGAGGAGGCGCGCGCACCGCTGGAACGTGCGCTGGACCTGGCGCGGACGGCCCACAATCGCCATGCCGAGGCCCGCGGCCTGTACTATTTAGGACAGGTCTACCATTATCAGGGCGATGCCGCCGCGCAGAACCATTATCAGCAAGCCCTGGATATATACCGTTCCCTGAATCACCGTCAGGGCGAAGCCGACAGCCTGAACAATCTGGGCATTCTCCAATACGAACTGGGCGACCACACGGCGGCGAGGAATTACTATGAGCAGGTGCTGTCCATCTTCCGCACGACCGGCGACCGGCGCGGCGAGACGTTGACGCTCAATAATCTAGGCGTGCTTTACTGCGATTTAGGCGATTATGCCGAGGCACGTGACTATCATGATCAGGCGCTCGCCATTCGCCTCACCATTGGCGACCGCTGGGGCGAGGCCGTCGGTTTAGTCAACCTGGGTCTGGTCTACCACGGCCTGGGCGATAACCAGGCCGCTCGCCAGTATTGTGAGCGGGCTTTGGTCATTCAGCGGGAGATCGGCGACCGGCGCGGACAGGGCTACAGCCTGACTTACCTGGGCCACGCGCTGGCCGGCCTGGGCGAACTGGAGGCCGCCGCGCAGGCTTACGACGGGGCCTTGCGCCTGCGGCGCGAGTTGGGTCAGCAGGGCCTGACGATGGACGATCTGGCCGGGCTGGCGCGCGTGGCCGCCGCGCGGGGCCAGCCGCAGCAAGCCCGAGAACGAGTTGAGGAAATTCTGGCCTGGCTGGACGCCAACGGCGCGGGCGGGATTGAGCACCCGCTTCAAGTGCATCTCACCTGTCATCAAGTCCTGCGCGCCACTGCGAATAATGACCCGGCGGCGTTGGAACGCGCTCAAACTCTCCTGGCCATGGCTCACCAGACCTTGATGGAGCAGGCCGACCGCATCCGCGACCCGGCGCTGCGGCAGTCATTCCTGAACGGAATCCAGGCCAACCGAGAGATCATTGTCGCCTGGACTAGCTGAGCATATTCAAATTGCCATGCCACTGGCCATCGGGCAACTCCTGCGTGATCGCTATCGAATAGACGGCCTCCTGGGTCAGGGAGGCATGGGCGCGGTCTACGACGCCTGGGATACCGCCCTCGGCGTTCGCCGCGCGATCAAAGAGAATCTCCTCTTTACCGACGTCCATCAGCGCCAGTTTGAGCGGGAAGCCCGACTACTGGCCCGGCTGCACCACCCCAACTTGCCCCGCGTCGGCGACCATTTTTTGATTCCGAATCAGGGCCAGTATCTGGTGATGGACTTCGTCGAGGGCGAAGACCTGCGCCAGCGGCTGGAGCGCCTCGGCCCCCTGCCGGAGGCCGACGTGCGCCTCTGGGCCGAATCGATCCTGAACGCGCTCGCCTATCTCCAGAAGCGCAACATTGTCCATCGGGATATCAAGCCCGCCAACATTAAAATCACGCCGGAGGGGGAGGCGATGCTCGTGGACTTCGGCATCGCTAAGGAAATAGAGACGACCACGGGCGGCGCGACGACCGCCGGCGCGCACGGCATGACGCCGGGGTACGCGCCGCCGGAACAATACGGCCTGGGGACGGCGCGGACGGATGCCCGCTCTGACCTTTATTCGTTGGGGGCCACGCTGTATGCTCTGCTATCCGGCGAAGTCCCGACGGATGTGCTCAGCCGGTTGACCCAGCCGGAGAAGTTCATCCCCCTCTCACGCCGCCAGTTGAACGTCTCCCCTGCCTTCGCCGCCGCCATTGACAAGGCGCTGGAACTGGATCCGGCGGCGCGCTTTGCGAGCGCGAACGAGATGAAGGCGGCCTTGCGCGGGGAGCCGTTCCAGACTGCGGAAGCCAGTACGCTGCTTGCCCCCGCCGGCCTCGGCGAGGGAACGCCGACTGCGCCGACCCGGCAATCTGGACCGGCGCGGGTCCGTCCGACTGCGCCTTCGGTTTCGGCGCCGCGGCCCAAGTTCAATTGGCTGCTGTGGGGTGGGTTGGGGGTGGGGGCCGTGATTGTCGTCGGGCTGCTCATAGGTCTGCCCGGAGGCGGTATCATGCCGTTGGCGCTGGCGCCCACCCCCTCTCTGACGCCAAGCGTCACGCCCACTCCCACGCCAAGGATTGAGGCTACCGCTACTCCTACTCCTGTGCCAACGGCAACCAGCACGATCACGCCCACGCCGACGGATACGCCGACGAGCACGTTGACCCCGGTGGGCGGCGGCCGAGGCGAGATTGCTTTCGTCTCCCAGCGGGACGGCAACCCCGAAATCTACGTCATGAATGTGGATGGCTCGAATGTGCGGCGGCTGACGAACAATACCGTCAACGACACTTCGCCAGCCTGGTCGCCGGATGGCGCGCTGATTGCCTTTGTGTCCAGGCGGCATGGCAACAGCGAAATCTACGTGATGAACGCAGATGGCTCTAACGTGCGCCGCCTGACCAGCCACTCGGCCGGCGACTTCAGTCCAGCCTGGTCGCCGGACGGCAAGAAGATTGTCTTTACTTCGGGCCGTGACGGGACCGACACGGAGAGCAACGGCGAGGTCTACGTGATGAATGCCGACGGCTCCGAACAGACGCGGCTGACGTTCAGCGCGGGCGACGATCTTCACCCGATCTGGTCGCCGGATGGCGCGAAGATCGCCTTCGTCTCAGACCGCCTGAGCGTGGGCGATATCTATGTGATGAACCCCGACGGCTCCCAGCCGACGCGGCTGACAACTCAGGGCGGTCAGGACCCGGCCTGGTCGCCAGACGGCTCGCAGATTGCCTACTACGCCCAGCGCGGCCCAAAGATTGAAATCTGGGTGATGAGCCCGCTGGCGACGAATCAGCGCCGGTTGACGACGGCCCCGGCGCATGCCTATCATCCTGTCTGGTCGGCGGATGGCACGCGCATCGCCTTTGTGTCGGACGCCGCCGCGCACGTGCTCGATCCCGCCGACACCTCCAGGCTGGAAATCTACGTGATGAACGCGGACGGCTCGGCTCCCCTTCGCCTGACCGAAAATGACGTTTACGATGGCCTGCCCGCCTGGTCGCCGTGAAAAGACAACCCCTGGCCCTGGTGCAAAAGTGTGCACGCAAACGTCGTCAGGCGACCCTGTTCTGCCGCAATTGCACGGCGACCAGACCGCTGTCAGCAGTGCAACTGCTGACAAACTTTGCGCGTACACTGTGCAAAATTGACAGTTGACAGCGCCCCACGTTTTGTGTTACGCTCACGCTCGTAACTGAATAGCACACTCTTATCCAGAGAGGCGGAGGGACCGGCCCGATGATGCCTCGACAACCTGCCCGTACGGGCAAGGTGCCAACTCCGGCAGTGTAGGGATAACCCTGGCGGTTATCCGCTTCTGGAAGATGAGAGCAAGGCAGCGCGCTTTCCCTGACCCCTTCTCATTCCAGAAGGGGTTTTTGTTCGCGCCCGCAAAAACCCCTCTGGTCTCTCTCGGATAGGACTATCGCTCAATAGGAGAGAGACCCGATGACCCATTACCAATTACCAGTTACCACGACTCAAATTGCACCCGAAGCGCCGCTGCCGGCGCGCCTGCGGCGCGGCCCTTCCACCGACTCCGTCCACGCGGGCGCGGCGCGCCCCAATGCCTACCACGCCCTGACGGTCCCCGTGGCGCAGACGGCCACCTATACCTTTGAGGACACCGCCGATCTGTGCGCCTTTCAGGAGGCCCGGATGTGGGGTGGGGCGCGGGATGGAACATCCCCTTTAGGGGGCCGCACGGAATATGGGCGCTACGGCAACCCGACCGTCGCCGCGTGCGAGGCTAAACTGGCCGCGCTCGACCACGGCGACGACGCGCTCCTGTTCGCCTCCGGCATGGCGGCGATCACCTCGGTTTTGCTGGCGATGCTGCCCAGCGGCGCGCACATCGTCATCGGCGACGACTGCTACCGCCGCACCAGGCAGTTCTGCCTCACCTTCCTCAAACGCCTCGGCATCACGACGGCGATCGTTCCGATGGGCGACCTGGCCGCGCTCGAGGCCGCAATTCAGCCCAACACGCGCCTCGTCGTCTCCGAGTCGCCGACCAATCCTTATCTGCGCATCGTGGACCTGGTGCGCCTGGCCGAAATTGCCCGGCGGCACGGCGTGAAGACGCTGATCGACGCGACCTTTGCCACGCCGATCAACCAGCGCCCGCTGGACTTCGGGATTGACCTCGTCGTCCACTCGGCCACAAAATATCTGAGCGGGCACAATGATCTGCTCGCCGGCGTGGCGATTGGCAGGGCCGGGCTGATCGACTCCCTCCGCCAGTCGTTGGGCGTCCTGGGCGGAGTCAGCGACCCGCACAACGCCGCGCTCCTCCTGCGGGGCTTGAAAACGCTCGGCCTGCGGGTGGCCCGGCAAAACGTCAACGGCCAGGCCGTCGCCGAATTCCTCGAGTCGCATCCCCGCGTGGCTCGCGTCTGGTATCCGGGCCTGCCGTCCCACCCCGATCACGCCGTCGCCCGCGCGCAGATGCTTGGCTTTGGCGGCGTCGTCAGCTTCGAGATTGACGGCTCGCTCGACGATACCAGCCGCTTCGTTGACGCGCTCGAAATCCCCATCATCGCGCCCTCGCTGGGCGGGTGTGAGACGCTCGTCGAGCAGCCCGCGCTTATGTCATACTACGAGCTTTCGACGGACGAACGGCTGGCGGTGGGCGTCAAAGATAACCTGGTGCGCCTCGCGCTGGGGGTGGAAGACGCCAATGACCTGATGGCAGACCTGGAACAGGCGTTAGCCAGGACATAGTTTCAAATTTCACTTTCTTGACTTTACGCCCTATTCCTGCCATACTATCCCCAAGTCATCCGCTTACTGCTCACGGAGGTATCTATGCAAAAAAACCGCGTCAATTTCTACCTAGTCCTGGGGGTTGTCGTCGGGCTATTCCTCACCGCCTGCGCCGGGGTGGTCACGGGCAAAATTGACGTGCCCGTCGTGGGCGGCCCCTTCAGCCCGGCGGCGGACGTTATCCAGGCCCCGGTGCTCGCGCTCGACCTCGACCAGAACATCGGCGCCCGCACCGACCTGAGCGTCCGCCATGTCCAGGCAGCCACAGTGCAGCAGAGCGTAACCCAGGTACAGGAAAAGGCCGTCCAGGAAGCCATTATGCAAACCGAGCACTTTTGCAGCCGGGGCGGGCCTTGATAGCCTGCCCGTCCCTGTGTTACGCTTGCGTCCGATGACTAGCGCAACGGCGTTTTCCCTGCCTCACCATCGCCTGTCTCCTCGGCTTGACCGGAAGTCAGGTTAGTTGCGTTCGTCTGTGGCTCAGTCAGCCCTCCGGTCAACCGGGGGGCTTTTTGTTTGTCGTATGAATCGTTCAGACATTCGCCTCGCCCTCCCCTCCAAAGGCCGCCTCGAACAGGCGACCCTCGACTTTCTGGCCTCCGCCGGCCTCCGCGTGGATAAGCCCAACCCGCGCCAATACTTCGCGCGCCTCCCGGCGCTGCCCGGCCTGACCGTCATGTTCCAGCGCCCCGGCGACATCGTCGTCTCGGTCCGCGAGGGCAGCGTGGATTTCGGCATCGCCGGCCTGGATGCCGTCGAGGAGCGGCGCGGCGCCGACGGCGAAATTCTGCTCCTTCACGAGGCCCTCAACTATGGGCAGTGCGCCCTGGCGCTGGCAGCGCCCGAAGAATGGTCGGTTCACACCCTCTCTCAACTTCAATCTCAAGCCCCCACGCGCAGCGTCCAACATCCGCTGCGGGTTGCCACCCAGTATCCGCATCTCACTTCACGCTTTCTCGACTCGCACGGCGTCGCCCACGTCTTGATCAACGCCGAGGGCACGCTCGAAGTCGCGCCTGCCATCGGCTACGCGGACGTGATTGCCGACCTGGTCTCCTCCGGCCAGACGTTGCGCGACAACCGCCTGCGCGCGCTCGACGACGGCGTGATCCTCCGTTCGCAGGCCGTCTTCTTCGCCAATCGCGCCGCGCTCAAAGCGCGGCCTGAAGTTCTCGACCTCGCCCATCAGCTCCTCGAATACATTGAAGCCTATCTGCGCGGGCAGGAGAACTACATGGTCGTCGCCAACATGCGCGGCGATTCCGCTGAGGCCATCGCGCAGGCCATGTTCGCGCAGCCCGACCTGGGGGGGCTGCAAGGCCCCACCCTGGCGCCTGTCATTACCCGCGCGGGCGACGGCGTGATCGGGGTGGGACGGCAGGCCCGGATACCAGACGCGAGCCACGCGGGGATGCGACTCGAGGAATTCGGCGACGGCCTGGCCGTTGACGTT
>DAOTXG010000568.1:0-10927 GCA_034435515.1 Anaerolineales bacterium | reverse complement strand
CGGTCGCGGGTAGTGTTCATAAACGTATGCCCAATGCAAGTATAGCATTAATCTGGCAAAATTGTCAATTAAGTATATTTTTATATTAAATATTGACGTTGATTGTGACAAGTGGTATAATGTGCGCGGCTCAAAGATATGCTTGGGTGCAGCAAACCTGCACGGACACAGATGGCAAGACGTAATGGGTCAGTTGCCAGCAAGGAGTCAAAAATCTCTATGACCTCGGTTCTCGAAATTCGGAATTTACACGTTTCAGTGGAGGACAAGCCCATCCTCAAGGGCGTCAATCTCGTCGTCAAGCAGGGCGAGATTCACGCCATTATGGGGCCGAACGGGACGGGCAAGTCCACGCTGGCGTACACGATTATGGGCCACCCCGGTTACACAGTGACCGCCGGGCAGATTATCTTCAAGGGCGCGGATATCCTGGAACTGGAACCCGACGAACGGGCGCGGCTGGGGTTGTTTCTGGCGTTCCAGTATCCGGTGGCAATTCCGGGGGTGAGCGTGGCGAACTTTTTGCGGACGGCGATCAACGCCAAACGCCGCGCGGCCGACCCGGACGACAAAGGGATGCCCATCCCGGAGTTCCGCAAGCTGCTCAGGGCGAAGATGGATTTGCTGCAGGTGCCGCACGATTTCGCCGGGCGGTATCTAAACGACGGCTTTTCGGGCGGCGAGAAGAAGCGCGCCGAGATTTTGCAGCTGGCGACGCTGGCGCCGGAGATTGCCGTGCTGGACGAGACCGACTCCGGCCTGGATATTGACGCGCTGCGGATTGTGGCCTCGGGCGTGAACGCGCTCGCCGGGCCGAACCTGGGCGTGCTGGTGATTACGCACTATCAGCGGGTTTTGAATTACATCAAACCGCACTTTGTGCACGTGATGCTCAACGGACAGATTGTCGAGTCGGGCGGGGCGGACCTGGCCCTGCACCTCGAAGAGCAAGGTTACGATTGGGTGCGTGAGAAGCACGAGGAGGTAACCAATGGCTGAGCAAAATAAGGACATGGTCCTCGACTCTAAAGATCGCTACAAGGAAGAGTACGGCTTTCACGAGCCGGAGAATTACACCTTCAAAGCCAAGAAGGGGTTGAGCCGCGAGGTGGTGATCGGGATGTCGCGGATGAAGGGTGAGCCGCAGTGGATGACCGATTTCCGCTTGAAGGCGCTCGACATCTTCCTCAAGAAGCCGATGCCCACCTGGGGCGCGGACCTGAGCGCGATTGACTTCGACGACATCTACTACTACATCAAGCCGGCGGAGGACCACGCGACATCGTGGGACGACGTCTCGCCGGAGGTGAAGCGCACCTTTGACAAACTCGGCATCCCCGAAGCCGAGCAGAAGTTCCTGGCGGGCGTAGGGGCTCAATATGAGTGCTTGCATGCTGACACCGGGGTCTATACGGCGCGCGGCATTGTCCCCATCAAGGATGTGCGTCCCGGTGACGTGGTCTTTGCACTGAATGAGGCGACCAAAGAAATCGGTGCGTATCCGGTCAAAGCCACGGCGCTCAAGGGCGACCGGACGGTGTTTGAAGTTAAGGCCGGAACACGCACTATGCGCGCGACGGCCAATCATCCCTTCTACGTGTTGGATTACCGCCGCGCTCCCGGCAAACAGCGTGGCCGGTACACAGCGCGTTGGAAGTATCTGAATGAAATTAAGCCTGGCGACTTGGTGGCCGTGGCAAAAGACTTGCCTGATGTTGGCCAGCCGTATGCCTTCAAGCAGCCAGCCGTTGAAACGAACTGGCGGCATACCCCGGTGGCCTTGCCCGAGCTGACCTCCGAAGACCTGATGTGGTGGCTGGGACTGTATGTGGGCGATGGATTCATTCACAGCCAGGCTGGCGCAGACAAAGCCCGGGTGGAGTTTGCCATTCCGGAAAGTGACGCCCCGCTTCGCACTGAACTTAAGCGCGTGACCCAGACGTTGTTCCAAATTCCGGCGACCAATGGCGACCCCTATCGGATGACCGTTGGCTCAACCGTCATAGCGCATTGGCTAAAAAGCAACGGCTTTGGCGGCGGCGCGCACGAGAAACGCGTCCCACAGTGGGTTTTCCAACTGCCACAGTCCCACATCCTGGCCTTTCTCGGCGGATACGTGGACGCGGATGGCTACGTCCGCGACTCCGAGAAAAACCACGACGTTTTTTTGACCAGCGTCAATACCGGGTTGTTACAGGACGTGAAAGCACTCGCGGCGCTGTGTGGGTTGCCCACTTCCAACCTGCATCGCTTTGAGTCAAAGCATCCGCACGACGAAACGCGCACGATTGAGGGCTATCGCTTGCAGTTTTACGGCGAGTTTGAGCGCCTGGGCGCCCGCTCGCCGCAGCGTCGAGAGCGGTTTGGGAAGCGCAAGTTTCACCACACCTACGCCAGCGCAGAGGGAACGCAGTTCAGAACACACACGAGCGATTACCTGGGTTTCATCCGCGTCGATTCGATTGTGGAGGCCGGCGTCGCCCCCGTATATGACATTGAGGTTGACGGCCCACATAACTTCGTCGCCGAAGGGCTGATCGTCCACAATTCGGAGATGGTCTATCACGCCGTCCGCAAGGATTTGGAAGAGAAGGGCGTGATCTTCCTCTCGATGGACGACGGCCTGCGCGAGCACCCTGACCTGGTCAAGCAGTATTTTGGCACGATCATCCCGCCGACGGACAACAAGTTCGCGGCGCTGAACAGCGCGGTCTGGTCGGGCGGTTCGTTCATCTACGTCCCGCCGGGCGTGAACGTGGAGATGCCGCTGCAGGCGTACTTCCGCATCAACGCCCAGAACATGGGGCAGTTCGAGCGGACGCTCATCATCGTGGATGAGGGCGCATACGTGCACTACGTTGAAGGGTGCTTCCTCGTGGGCGCAAAGGTGCGAACGCGGAATGGTGAAAAGCGGATTGAGGAGATTGAGAAAGGCGACGAGGTTTTGACACATCGGGGGCGATACCGCAAGGTCTATCAGACGATGGAGCGGCCTTACAAGGGGATGATTTATCACATCCGGTACTTTGGCGATAGCCGCCGCGCTTTGCACGTCACCGAGGAACATCCCTTGCTCGTGGCGCGTCGGTCACAGTCACATACCCGCAATCGCGAGTTTGCTCCTGAATGGCTGACAGCCTCTGAAGTGAAGCCAGGCGATTATTTAGCTATCCCCGTGCCGCAGGCTGAAGCGGTCTTTGAGACAGCGCATACGGTGACGGTGCCCATCGGACGCGGCGGACGTCACGGCTACGCAATGAAAGATGTGAACCTACCATTGGAGCGGGATTTCTTCCGTTTGCTTGGCTACTACCATGCGGAAGGCCATGTTGACCAGGAGCATTATTTGACCCTTTCGTTCAACGTGAATGAGAGCGAATATCTGGCCGACGCGCGCGAGTTGGTTGAACATTACTTTGGCAAAGCCCCAATTGAGAACAAGCCCCGCCAGAATGGTCAGACGATGGTGCTGTGCTCAACCGAGGCGGCGCGAACGTTTGCGCGCGAGTTTGGCTCGACGGTCTACGAGAAACGCGTGCCTGATTGGGTCCGCAATGCTCCGCTTGAGTTGCTGGCCGAGTGGGTGCGCGGCGCGTGGCGCGGCGATGGCAGTTACGACGCGCGCAAGAACATGTTCCGTTTCAATACCGTGTCGCAAGAGTTGGCGTACGCCTTCCGGGACGCCGCGTTGCGGTTGGGCGTAGCGGCCTCGGTCAATAAGCAGGAGCGTGAAGCCCCGCGCCAGCCGATTTATGCAGTGGTGATTTCGTCGCCGTGGAACTCTCGCTTCGGCGAGATTGTGGGCCAGCCCGCGCCAAATGGGAAGCAGAGCGGCTCGCCGTTCTACCTGGACGAGCGATATCTGTACGTCCCGATTCGCTCAATTGAAATCGAGGAAGTCAACGCGCCCGTCTACAACTTCTCGGTCGAAGAGGACGAGTCATACGTATGCGAGGGCGTCGTCTCGCACAACTGTACTGCCCCCATCTACTCATCCGACTCTCTCCACAGCGCCGTCGTCGAGATCATCGTCAAGAAGGGCGGGCGCTGCCGCTACACGACGATCCAGAACTGGTCCACGAATGTCTACAACCTGGTGACCAAGCGCGCCGCCGCCTACGCGAACGCGACGATGGAATGGATTGACGGCAATCTCGGCTGTTTAGCCGAAGGTTCGACGGTCACGACGCCCGAGGGCGTCAAGCGGATTGAGAAATTGGAAGTCGGCGACCGGGTGTTGGCGTATGACGACCGGGCCGGGCAGTTGTGTTTCCGGCCTGTGCTGGCGAAGCGGTTTTCGGGCTATCAGCCCGTGCATACCGTTTCGGTCGGCGAGCGCAAGCTGCGCGTGACCGCCAATCATCCCTTCTATTCCTACGTTTACGACGGCGCTGCGCCGAAGAAGTTGGGGCGTTATCAGCTGGCTTACGTGCGCGCTGACCACTTGCAGGAAGCGATCGTTCCGCGCACGGCGCTCGACTACGGTCAACCCCATCGGTTGCAAATGCCGGCGCTGACCACCGAGTTCGCCTCCACCAACCAATATGCGTCGAATTTGCTGGTGAGCCGCACCCGCGACTCGCGGTTGGCCAGCGTGGAATACACCACGGACGACTTGATGTGGCTTTTCGGTTACTGGGTCGGCGATGGCAATGTCGAGATCAAGGAAGCGCAGACCGAAGGCGTCATTCGCTGGGCCAAAGTCGGTTTCTCGACCCCGACCCTGGACCGCGCCCGCACGCGGCTGCTCGAAACGATGGCGGCGTTGACGGAAGCTGAGCCGACTGAACGCGCGGACGGCGTGCACCTGGCGTGGAATAGCAAAGAGTTGGCAGAGTTCCTGAAAGTCAATGGCTTTGCGGGGACGGCGACTTCCAAGCGGGCGCCGGAGTGGGTCTGGTCTCTGCCGGAGTCTCAGCGTCTGGCGTTTGTCGCCGGGTATCTGGACGCCGACGGCCACGTCCACGACCAGCGGCGGTTCTCGTTGAAGTCGGCCAATCGCGGTTTGCTGGAGGACGTGGCGTCCTTGCTCGTGACGTTGGGCATTACACCGCGCCTGTACACGGAATTTAGCGAGCCCCGGCGCGTGGTTATCCAGGGGTATGAGTGCACTGCTCACGGCAGCTATCGGCTGGAATTTCCGTTGGACAGGCGGCTGTATCCGTACCTGAGTCCCAAGATGCGCGAAGAAGCGGAAAAGCGCCGTCCGGCCAGGTTGGAGCATCGTCATTCTGTGGGCCGCTCGCAGATTGCCCTGTCCGGCCAGGTCGAAATTGTGGATGTGGACGTGTCGGAGGCCTCGACCGAAGCGGCGCCGACGTGGGATATTGAAGTTGAGGGCACGGGGAATTTCGTTTCGCAAGGTTTCATCGTCCACAACTCCAAGATCACGATGAAGTACCCGGCCGTCTACCTGCTGGAGCCGGGCGCGCACGGCGAGGTGCTCTCCATCGCCTTCGCCGGCAAGGGCCAGCAGTTGGACGCGGGCGGCAAGGTCGTGCACGGCGCGCCGCATACCTCGAGCAAGATCACGTCCAAGTCCATCAGCAAGAGCGGCGGGCGCGCCTCGTATCGCGGCCTGCTCAAGGTCTACAAGGGCGCGCACCACTCCAAGTCCAACGTAGTGTGCGACGCCTTGCTCATTGACGACCAATCCCGCTCCGACACTTATCCGGTCATCGAGATTGACGAGAACGAAGTGGACATCGGCCACGAGGCGTCGGTCTCCAAGGTGGGCGAGGACCAGCTCTTCTACCTGATGAGCCGCGGCCTGACGCAAGAGCAGGCGGCGAGCATGGTCGTCGGCGGGTTTATTGAACCACTTGTGAAAGAATTACCAATGGAGTATGCAATTGAATTGAACCGCCTTGTTCAATTACAGATGGAAGGTTCGATTGGATAGGCAAGAAATTGTTGCCTATCTTGCCGGAGTGTTTGACGGGGAAGGGGCCGTGATGATTTTTAAGTCATCCCCCCGCGGGCGTTACAAATCGCCGATTTATCGGCTGGTTGTATCAGTCACGAACACCAACCGGGAACTGCTTGAGTTTGCTCAAAAGCATTTGGGAGGCAATGTGCGAGGACCGTATGTGCGTGGGGCAAAATGGTCGCCGTCATATCGTTGGGAAATGGATGATGATGAGGCGATAGAGTTTTTGAAGAATATCGAGCTTTACACGCAGGCGAAGCTGGAACACATCAAGGTAGCAATTGAGTTTCGCGAACAGATTAGTCAATCACGAACAGGCAGTCTAGGTAGGGGACATGGCTCGAAACCGATGAGCAATGTGGAGGTGGAGGCGCGCGAGGCGTGCTATCAGCGTATGAAACGCCTCAATCAGCGGGGATTACGGCAGGATGAATGACCGAGAACTGACTGCCTATCTGGCAGGGCTTTTTGATGCGGAAGGCTCAATTTTCATTGAGAAGAAGAAGCCCTATGGGGATAACAGAACGACCCGGTATGTTCTGGCAGTGACAATTGCAAACACGCGCCTCGAATTGGTCGAAATCGCCCACAAGCGCTATGGCGGTAGCCTGGTCGGTCCAGTGCAGCAGAAAAAGCAAAATCAGCGTCCCTTTTTTATTTGGAAGCTCTCGGGCCCAATGGCGCGAGACTTCTTGAAGGAAGTTGAACCGTACCTGATTGTCAAGCGCGAGAAACTGACGTTGGCTTATGCGCTTCAAGATAGGATTGAGAGCTACACTCATAAGCCGGTTGCCGAAGATGAACTTCGAGCAAGAGAAGAAATTTATCAACGCTTCCGACGCTTAAACCGCCGAGGCGTAACCGAGGAATGCGAAGACTAGCGATGACCGCGACAGAGGTTCCAGCAATCAAACCTGCGGAACAGACTCCGAAATATCAGCGGACCGTCATCACGACTGGCCGCAGGAAAGAGGAGCCGAAAGCCGCCGAGTTCAAGTTGGCTAAGGCCGAAGTGCAGGCGCTCTCGAAGGCGAAGAAGGACGCCGAATGGTATGCTCGCCGCCGCCTGGCCGCGTGGAAGATGTACGAGGCCACGCCGATGCCGACGCTCAACGACGAGGCCTGGCGGCGCACGGATATTCGCCCGTTCAGGTGGGGCGAGGCGACTCTGCCGCATCAGTTGAATGGCCGGGCGGCGAAAATCCGCGTCCCAGGTGAACTGCTCCGGCCGCTCGTCGGCCAGCAGCAGGGCGGGCAGTTGGTGACCGTCGGCGGCCAGGTCGAGCAATACGAACTCGACCCGGCGCTTAAGCGGCAGAAGGTCGTCTTCGCCGATTTCCTCACGGCGACGAAGAAACACCCGGCCCTGGTCAAGAAGTACCTGGGCAAGACAGTGAGAATCGGCGAGGGCAAGTTCGCGGCGCTAGCCGAAGCGCTGGCCGACGGCGGCCTGTTCGTCTACGTTCCGAAAGGCGTGGCGCTCGAACTGCCGCTGCACTCGGTCGCCTGGCTTACCGGCGCGGCGCACTTCAGCCGCGTGGTGGTCGTGGTGGACGACGGGGCCTCGGCGACGGTGGTGCACGAGACCGCTTCGCCCGCGAACGCGACCGGGCAGGCCCTGCACGCGGCGACGGTCGAGGTCCTGGTCGGCAAAAACGCGCATCTGACGTTTGTCGAGCTGCAATCACTCGGCACGAATGTGTGGAACTTCACGCACGAGCGCGTGCGCGTGGGCAAGGACTCGAAGGTGGACTGGATTTTCTCGGCGGTCGGCACGAAGGTGACCAAGAACTTCTCCGAAATTGACCTGGACGGCGAGGGCGCGGTGGGCAAGATGTCCGGTTTTTACTTCACCGACGGCGACCAGCACCTCGACCACGACACCCAGCAAAACCACAACGCGCCACACACGACGAGCGACCTGCTGTTCAAGGGCGCGCTGAAGGAAAACAGCCGCTCGGTGTGGCAGAGCATGATCTACGTGGCCCCCGGCGCGCAGAAGACCGACGGCTATCAGGCCAACCGCAACCTGGTCTTGAGCAAGAGCGCGCGCGCCGACTCCATCCCCGGCCTGGAAATTCTGGCCGACGACGTGCGCTGCACGCACGGCGCGACGGTCGGACAGATGGAACAGGAGCACCTCTTTTACCTGATGGCGCGCGGCCTCCCCCGGCCCGAAGCCGAGAAACTGGTCGTGGACGGCTTCTTCGACCCGATCCTCCAGCGCATCCCGTTTGAGGGCGTGCGGCAGCGGTTGAAGAAGGCGATTGAGGCGAAGATGGGGTGAACGTATTGCGTATTCCGTATTGCGTATTGAGATACGAAATACGCAATACGGAATACGCAACACAATGGCTCGCTCAAAGTTTTCGGTCGGCGAAACCGTCGAGATGCTCTGCGACCACATCCGCGACGGGCGGCGGGTGAACGACTGGCTGCCGGGGTGCGTGGTGGAAGCGGACAACCGCATGGTCGCGGTGAAGTTCGAGACCGACGTGTTCTCCAGCAACGGCTGGCGCATCCCCGACCGGATTTTGTGGTGCGCCCATGGGTCGAAGAATATCCGTAGGCCGTCTGGCTCGTGAACCATTTGCGTATTGCGTATTGCGTATCGGGTTACGCAATACGCAATACGGAATACGCTACCCATTCTCTGATTCTCGATGACCACCTCCAATTCCTTTGATGCCGCGAAATATCGGGTGGATTTCCCCATCCTCGCCCGCGAGGTGCGGCCCGGCGTCCCGCTCGTCTATCTCGACTCGACGGCGACTTCGCAGAAGCCCCAGGCCGTCATCGAGGCGATGGATAACTATTACCGCTTCTCGAACGCCAACGTGCATCGGGGCATTCACGCGCTGGCCGAGGAGGCGACGGCGCTGTACGAGGGGGCGCGCGAGCGGATCGCCCGGTTCATCAACGCCCGCACGACGCGCGAGATCATCTATACACGCAACACCACCGAGGCGATCAACCTCGTCGCCTACAGCTGGGGCCGGGCGAATATCAAAGCCGGGGACGTGGTCGTCATCACCGAGATGGAGCACCACTCGAACATCGTCCCCTGGCAGATGCTGTGCGCCGAGAGAGGCGCGAGGCTGCGGGTCATCCCGGTCACCGACGATGGTCTGCTCGACCTCGCCGCCTTTGAGAAAATCCTGAAAGAGTCGCCGAAGATCGTCTGCCTGGCGCACATGTCGAACGTGCTGGGGACGATCAACCCGGTGACGGAGATCGCGGCGAAGGCCCATGCGGCCGGCGCGCTGGTGCTGGTGGACGGCGCCCAATCGGTCCCGCACTTCCCGGTGGATGTGCAGAGGCTGGGTGTGGACTTCCTCGCCTTCTCGGCCCACAAGATGTGCGGCCCGACGGGCATCGGCGTGCTGTGGGCGCGCGAGGAATTGCTCGAAGCCATGCCCCCCTTCCTCGGCGGCGGCGACATGATTAAGCGCGTCTACCTGCACGAGTTCAAAGCGAACGATCTGCCGCACAAGTTCGAGGCCGGGACGCCCGCGATTGCGGAGGCCGTCGGCTTTGGCGCGGCGGTGGATTACCTCTCGGCGGTGGGCATGGACGCGATCCACGCGCACGAGCAGGAGATCATCGCCTACGCGCTGGAGCGGCTGGAGGAAGTGCCGGGCGTGAAAGTCTACGGCCCGAGCGCGGAGCAGAAGGGCGGCGTGGCGGCGTTCTCGCTGGACGCGGCGCACCCGCACGACGTGGCGCAGGTGCTCGACCGCTACGGCATCGCCGTCCGCGCCGGGCATCACTGCGCCATGCCCCTGCACGACCGCTTCAACCTCCCCGCCACCTCGCGAGCCAGTTTCTACCTCTACAACACGCCGGACGAGGTTGACCAATTGATTGAGGGGTTGTATAAAGTGAAGAAGATGTTTGGGTGAGTTCCTTCAGTTCCTTGAGTTCCTTCAGTTCCCTCAGTTCCTGGAACTAGAGGAACTCAAGGAACTCAGGGAACTTGGGGAACTATGGACGATTTATACCGCGAACTGATCCTCGACCACTACAAGCACCCGCGCAACCGGGGGACGCTCGACCCGCACGATTTTTCGTACGAGGACGAGAACCCGCTGTGCGGCGACAAGATTCGGATTGACGTGCGGCTGGACGAAAACCAGCGCGTCAAAGAAGTCGCCTTTCTCGGCAAAGGCTGCGCTATCTCGCAGGCCTCGGCCTCGATGCTCACCGAGACCATCGTGGGGAAGACGCTCGACGAGATCAAGCAGATCGGCAGGGACGACATCCTCGACATGCTCGGCGGCATCAGCCTCGGCCCCACCCGCATCAAATGCGCGCTGCTCTCGTTGAAAGTGCTGAAAGCCGGAGCCTATGGCCTGGCCGGCGAGCATTATCGTGAAGACGAGTAATGCGTAATGAGTAAGTAGTAATTGGTAATTGACTGCTCAATTACCAATTACCAATTACCAATAACCAGTTCCCTGAAGCAAACATGATTTCTTACGACAAAATAGACCCTTCCACCGCGGAATACATCGCGGTGGCGACGAAAGACGAACTGCCCAACGGCGCGCGCAAGCTGTTGGAGATTGACGGCAAGCCGATCGCCGTCTTCAACATCGCCGGCGAGTACTACGCCATCGCCGACGTGTGCTCGCACGACGACGGGCCGGTGGCCGAGGGCGACCTGTACGACTACGAGATCGAGTGCCCCCGGCACGGCGCGCACTTCGACGTACGCACCGGCAAGGTGCTCTCCTTCCCGGCGATTGTGGACATCCCGGCTTACCCGGTGAAGGTGGAGGGGGAGGAGATTTTGATCGGGCTGCCGCCGGGGGAGTGAATCCACGAAGGAACACGAAGGGGCACGAAGGGATTTGAGAAGACCCTAAAGGTTTCAAAAGACCTTTAGGGTCTTGCCTTTAGCAGCCCGTAGTCGTCGCGAAGACCTTTAGGGTCTCCAAGACCCTAAAGGTCTGACCCTGGCTTACGAACAGCCCGTGGTCGTCACGCTCTTCCTCA
>DAOTXG010000567.1:0-4659 GCA_034435515.1 Anaerolineales bacterium | reverse complement strand
GAGAGGCCGGAATAAGCGGTCATGGTGAGCCGTGGGAGCGGCGCGAAACCGGCGCCCGTGATGGCTGGCCTGTGATCGCATTATGTCGTGGCTCCAAGCCGCTCCTGCGACTTTGGGAAGCCCTGAGAGATTTTGGTCAGCCTGGTGATTGCACACACATTGTGCTCGCGGCGGATTTGCAATCCGCCGCCGGATTGCAAATCCGGCCGGAGCGGGAGTTGTGAATAATCACCAACAGATCCAGTGTGTAAAATTTATCACAAGAGGGTGAGGATAGTCAAACTCTAATTTTGAGGACGATTGACACCCCGCCAGGAGAGCGGATAATACACCCCACGATGTCAGTTCCCGCTTTGCCGCCGCCAGTGTTGGTTGCCGACGCCGCCGGGTTGGCCGCGCTCGTCCACGAATTGGCGCGCGAACCCGTCGTCGCCGTGGACACCGAGTCGAACAGCCTGCACGCCTATCGCGAGCGCGTGTGCCTGATTCAGTTTTCGACGCCCGCCCACGACTACATCCTCGACCCGCTGGCTTTGCCCGACCTTGGCCCCCTCGCGCCCCTCTTCGCCAACCCGCGCCAGCAGAAGGTTTTTCACGCCGCCGAATACGACCTGCTCTGCCTCAAGCGCGACTACGGCTTCGCCTTCGCCGAAATCTTCGACACGATGATCGCCGCGCGGACGCTCGGCTGGCCGCAGTTGGGGCTGGCCGCGATCCTGGAAACCCGCTTCGGCGTGAAGATGGATAAGCGCTGGCAGCGGGCCAACTGGGGCCAGCGGCCGCTCGCGCCCGAGCAGTTGAACTACGCCCGGCTGGACACGCGCTACCTCATCCCGCTCCGCGACGCTCAGTTGTCCGAACTGGCTGCCGGGCGCCGCCTGGAAGAAGCGCGCGAGGAGTTTGCGCGGCTCACGCGGCTGCGCGGCGGCCCCAATGGCGGCTACGACGCCGACGGCTTCTGGCGCGTCAACGGCGCGCGCGACCTGCCCCCGGCCCAGGCGGCGGTGCTGAAAGCGCTCTACGCCTACCGCGACCAGCAGGCCCGGCGCGCCGACCGCCCGCCGTTTAAGATCATGAGCGACGAGACGCTGCTCGAGATGGCGCGCCGCTGCCCGCGCCGGGCTGACCACCTGAAAGGGATAAGAGGCATGACAGCAGGCCAGATCAAGCGCCATGCCCCCGGCCTGCTCAAGGCCGTCCAGCACGGCCTGGCGGCCCCGCACCCGCGCCCACCCGGCTTCGAGCGCGAAGACGAGGAGGTGCGGGAACGGTACGACCGCCTCCACCAGTGGCGCAAGCAGAAGGCCAAAGCGCGCGGGGTCGAGTCCGACGTCATCGTGCCGCGCGAGGCGCTGTGGGAACTCGCCCGCCGCGTCCCGCGCACTCTGAACGACCTCAGCCAGATCGAGCACCTCGGCCCGCACCGGCGGGAGATGTACGGGACAGAGATTCTCAAAGTGTTGGGTTCGATCACGGGCGATTGAAGTAATCCTGGCGTATTCCGTATTGCGTATTGCGTATCTCGTGGTCCATTTAGGCAATATGGAATACGCAATACGGAATACGCAATACGTTATCACAGCGCACTCTGACTCAGGAGTCCTCCAATGGAAATCACCTTCCACGGCGCGGCGCAGACGGTCACCGGCTCGCAGCATTTGCTCAGCCTCAACGGCCATCAGATTCTGCTCGACTGCGGGCTGTACCAGGGCAAGCGGCAGGAGGCGGAGTTCCGCAACCGCCACTTCATGTTTGACCCGGCCAAGGTGCACGCGCTCGTCCTCTCCCACGCGCACATTGACCACTGCGGCAACATCCCCTCGCTGGTCAAGAAGGGCTTTCGCGGCCCGATCTACGCCACGCACGCGACGGTGGACCTGTGCGACTACATGCTCCGCGACTCGGCCAACATCCAGGAGGCGGACGCCGAATTCCTCAACCGGCGCGCGGCCAAGCGCAACCAGCCGCAAAACTACCAGCCGCTCTACACGCCGGCCGATGCCCAGGCCGCGCTGCAGTACTTCGCCGACCGGCATTACGAAGAGCCGTTCGAGGTCGCGCCGGGCGTGACGGCGATCTTTTACGAGTCGGGGCACATCCTCGGCTCGGCGAGCGTAGTGCTCGAGGTCGAGGACCAGGGCCGCAAGTTCCGCTTCGCCTTCTCGGGCGACATTGGCCGCCTCGACCTGCCCATCCTGCGCGACCCGGTCTTTCTGGAAGACATTGACTACGTCATCATGGAGTCCACCTACGGGACGAAGAACCACCGCCCGGCCCTGGAGGCGCGGGCGGAGTTCGCCGAACTTGTCAAAGCGACTATCGCCCGGCGCGGGAAGATCATCATCCCCTCCTTTGCCGTGGGCCGCGCGCAAGAACTGGTCTACGAACTCAACAAGTTGATCCGCGCCAAAGAGATTCCGCCCCTCCCCGTGTACGTGGACAGCCCGCTGGCCGACAAGGCCTCCACGGTCTTCTGGGCGCACGTCGGCCTCTTCGACAAGGAAGCCCAGGCCCTCGCCCGTGACGACGCCGCCGACGAGGTCTTTGGCTTCAGCGGCCTGCGCTACGTCAAGTCGGCGGACGAGAGCAAGGCCCTCAACGACGAGAAGGGGCCGCTGGTCATCATCAGCGCCTCGGGCATGTGCGAGTCCGGGCGCATCCGGCATCACCTGGCCAACAACATCGGCGACCCGAAGAATACCATCCTCATCGTCTCCTGGCAGGCGCCCGACACGCTGGGCCGGCAGATCGCCGACCGCCGCCCGGAGGTGCGCATCTTCGGCGAGACGTATAAGCTCAAGGCGCAGGTGGCGACGATCAACGGCTACTCCGGCCACGCCGGGCGCGACCTGCTCATTCAGTGGGCCGCGTATCTCAAGCCGCGCGTCAAGAAAATCTTCCTCGTCCACGGCGAGCCGGCGTCGCTCACCGCGCTGCAGGAAGCGCTCAAAGAGCAAGGGATCGAGGATGTTCACGCGCCGGAGCTGCACGAGACGGTGGAAGTGTAAGGTTAGAGTAAGGAGTTAGAGTTAGAGAGGCGCCTGTTCCACTTCTCTGTTCTCTAACTCTAACTCTAACTCTTGTCGCTCCCTCCTTGTGCTATAATTCTCCTCGGAGAGGTGCCGGAGTGGTTGAACGGGGCGCTCTCGAAAAGCGTTGTGGCCCCAAAGGTCACCGTGGGTTCGAATCCCACCCTCTCCGCTCTCGCGCGCCGCTCCATGTGGCGCGTTTCGTTTTCAGTCCAGGCACTCAAGCTTAACCGCGAAGAACGCAAAGATTTCGCGAAGTTCGCAAAGAAATTTAAAAAACCTTCGCGCTCTTTGCGCCTCCTTCGTGAACTTTGCGTTTCTGCTTTAGCCTATGACTTACCACATAGACGTGCCGATCGGCCGGCCACGGGCGCCATCATGGTCGTTGGCTTGCTGAGCAGCGCCGATCAGGCGATGACGGCCTCGGGCCAGGCGGCTTCGGCGATCGGTTGGACGAACACGCCCGCCGCCCCGGCCTGAGCGACCCGCTGCGCGATGGTATGCCGGTCAGTGGTGTAGAGGCCGAGCGTCTTCATGCGGTCAAAGTAGACCGAACCGGAGAACGTGTATTTCTTCATCTTGCCTTCCTCTGACTTCATCGCCTCGCCCGAATAGGCAATGAAATCGCCGACGACGGTGCTGGGCGGCAGGCGGAGCAGAGGCACGCCGGCGGCATACCGGGCGGCATTGTGTCCCGCCAATGTGCCCGTGACGATGGCTTCGGTGTGGCCGACGAGCAAGCCCGCTTTCTCGCCGCCGCAAAACAGGTTGTCAATGCCTGACACGTGCATCGTGTCGTCGCGCGGCGACATCGCCAGGAAGCGGATCGAGTTGCCCATCCCTCCGGCGTAGGGGTCTTCGTAGCGCGCGTCTTCCAGGCCGGGGATCCGGCGCAACTCTTCCAGCGGATAGTAAGGTGACATTAACTTGGCATGGCCGGTATCCAGCAGGATGACGTTCTCAGCATATTCGGCCAGCGCGTATTGCTGACAGCACTTCACGCCCAAACCGGCCTTCTTCTTCTCGGCCAGGTCGTGCGGAACGGGCAGCACCACCACCCCTGTGCGATCCAGTTCCGCCTCCACGGCCGGATCGAGTGAGCCTTTATGCAATTTGCAGGCCCCGCTCATCGCGCCAAAACCGCCGTCAGGGCGCAGGCCCATGAACTCATGCACGCCCGCTTTGCCGGCGATGCTCACCCGCCCGCCCCACACCAGGCAGCGCATGATGCACATGGCGCAGCCGTTGCCATATTTGTTGCAGTTCGCCATCGGCCCCAGGCTGCCGGTCGTGTCCACAAAGACGTCGCCCTCGATGACTTCCTTGTTTTCGAGCACCAGCGCAACCAGCCGGTCCTTCGACTTCCTGACCTCAGTTGCCCGGCTGACCGTCCAGACCTCGACGCCGCGTTCGAGCAGGAAGCGGCGGACAATCGGCTCCATCCTGCCCACGTCGTAGAGATGGGCATGTGCGTGCCCCGGAAAGGTGATATTGGCATGGCGAGTGTTCCCGTCGGTCAGGTGGAAAAGATCACCTCCGCCCATGGCGATCATTTCTTCGGCGGCGGTATAGCGTCCATTGTTGCGCATAATGCCGCCGACTTGCCCGGTGCCGAGGAGCGTGTCGGCGC
>DAOTXG010000566.1:0-1895 GCA_034435515.1 Anaerolineales bacterium | reverse complement strand
GCGCAACGCCGCCATACGGGCGGCGAGTGGGGAGATTATCGCCGTGACCGATGCCGGAGTGCGCTGCGAACCAACCTGGCTGGATAACTTAATTGCTCCCTTTAATCAAATCAGCAATCCCCAATCACGCGAAGCGGTCAGCAATCCCCAAAGCGTCGCCGGTTTCTTTCAATCTGACCCGGCGAATGTTTTTGAGATGGCGATGGGGGCGACGGTTTTGCCCGAGGCGCGGGACGTGAACCCGCAGACTTACCTGCCTTCGAGCCGGAGTGTGGCGTTCCGCAAGGAGGCATGGGAGGCGGTGGGCGGCTACCCGGATTGGCTCGACTATTCGGAAGATGTGGTGTTTGATTTGAAGCTGCGCGAGAAGTACGGGCCGTTCGCCTTCGTCCCGGAAGCCGTCGTGCATTTTCGCCCGCGCGGGAGTTTGCGCGCGCTGGCTCAGCAGTATTACCGGTACGCGCGGGGCGACGGCAAGGCGAACCTGTTCCCACACATTCACGCGCTGCGTTACTTCACTTACCTGGTCGCCGCGCCATTGGGGATCTACGCCGCGCTCACCGTGAGCGGGTGGTTGTGGCTGTTGGGCGTGGCCGCCGGGCTGGCCTACATCCGCGCGCCCCTGCGCCGCGCTTGGCCGAAATTGAAGGGGCTGTCCTTGCTCGATAGATTACGGGTGCTGTTCTACATCCCGGTCATCCGCGTCGTGGGCGACCTGGCGAAGATGGTTGGGTATCCGGCAGGAGTGATGTGGAGGATGAGTAGAAAAAGCAGGACGCGGATTGGCACGGATGAACACGGATAAAACGTGCGACGCACTTTGAAAGTGCGTCGCACGTGAATCCGCTCATTTTTTTTCCGTGCGCTCCGCAGTCCAAACTTACACGTCCACCCAAATGCTGCCCTCGTCCACGCGCGTTTTGTAGATCGGCAGGACTTTGCGGCGCGAGACATTTTGGAGCAGCGGGCCGACGACGGGCGGCCAGGGGCTCCAGTCTTTCACATCACCCGTGTTCAGGTCAAAGGCGCTGTGATGCAGTGCGCAGACAATGCCATCATCCTCGGTCAGCCTGCCAAATTGCAAAGGCCAGGCCATGTGTGGGCAGGAACTCTGGATGGCCCACAATTTGCCCTTGCTGCGGATGAGCAGGATGGAGCGGCCTTCCGCCCGCACCACGCGCCGCGCCCCCTCGGGTAATTCAGATTGAGATAAGACTTTGACCCAACTCATAACCTCTATCGTATCTTAGCAGGGCCTATCATGCAAGGCTGAATTACGATTTCACCGGCCTCCCAAAAAACTGCCTTAAGGTATTCCCGACAGTGAAGCGGCGCATGTAGGGGGCGGCGTTCTCGGCGGTGAACGGTCTGGGTTGGGCGACAAACCGGCCGAGGGAATTGTTCTTCACGGTGTTGTCCACGTTCAACAGGTCGAGCAGGCTGGCGGTCACGGGCGGCGCGGGGAAAACCAGGCCCATGAGCATGACCGGGAGGCGGAGCAGCGGAATGGGGAAGGGGATCAACAGCCGCCACGCTCCGAGCGCGGCGAGGGTGCGCCGCTCAATTTCTTCGATGGTCAGTACCTCCGGCCCACCCAGGTCAAAAGCCTGTCCGATGGTCGAGGCGTCATCGAGGGACTTGACCACCGCCGTCGCCACGTCTTCGACCCACACCGGTTGGAATTTGGACTGCCCGTCGCCGATGATGGGGAAGATGAGCGGCGTGAGCGGGATGAGCCTGGCGAACGAGTTGGCGAACTCATCCTCCGGCCCCCAGATCACCGAGGGGCGGAAAGCCGTCCAGTCCAGCCCGGAGGCAGCGACGTATTCCTGGGCCTTGCCCTTCGAGGCCAGGAAGCGGTAGGGCAGCGTCGAGTCCGCACCCAGCTGGCTGAT
>DAOTXG010000565.1:0-12693 GCA_034435515.1 Anaerolineales bacterium | reverse complement strand
CGCCAGGCCCGCCTCTACGAGGGGGCCGGCCCCGCACCCGCCGCCGAGAGTCTCGTAATACGCAAACGGCTTGCCGCTGTCCGGGCGCCGCCCGCCGAAGGTGACGTTATTCATTGTCCCTTGCGAGGCGGCCGGGATCAGGTCTGGCAGGGCGAGGGCGAGCGCGCCGAACAAGACATCCACCACCCGCTGCGAGGTCTCCACGTTCCCGGCGGCCACCGCGTGAGGCGGTTGAGCGTCGAGCAGGCTGCCGGGCGGGATAATGACTTGCAGCGGCGCGAAGGCGCCGTCGTTCATGGGCAGATCGGCGCCCGCCAGACAGCGCACCACGTATCCTGCCGCGCTCTCGACGATGGCGCGCACGGCGTTGAGGTTGCCGCTAACCGCGGGGGCAGAGCCGGTGAAGTCTACGATCAGCGCAGGCGCGCGCGGGCGCGCGGGCGCGGGGGGGACAGTGATCGCAACACAAATCGGGATGTCTTGGGTCTGCCCGTCGTCGTCCAGATAATCGGTGAACTCGTAGCGGCCCGGCGGAATCGAGGCGAGGACGTGGCGCACCAGGCGCTCGGTGTAGGCGAGGAGGGCTTCGGCGTTGCGGCCCATCTCGTCCAGGCCGTAGCGAGCCGCGATTTCTTCGAGACGCCGCGCGCCGATGGCGTGAGCGGCGAGCTGCGCCTCGAGGTCGCCCTGCCGCTCCTCCGGCGTGCGCACGTTGCGGAGCAGGAGCCGCCAGACGGCCTCGTTGCGCCGGCCGCCCTCGACTAATTTGAGCGGCGGGATGATGACGCCCTCCTGATAAATCTCGGTCGAGAGCGGCATCGAGCCGGGGGACATGCCGCCGATGTCGGCGTGGTGGGCGCGGGAGGCGACAAAGAATTGCGGATTGCGGGTTGCAGATTGTAGATTGATAAAGACTGGCGAGACCAGCGTAATATCGGGCAGGTGGGTGCCGCCGAGATAGGGGTCGTTGAGGATGACGACATCGCCGGGAGCGAACGGGGCGCAGCGCTCAATGGCCGCGCGGACGGAGGCCGGCATCGCGCCGAGGTGCACCGGGATGTGCGCGGCTTGCGCGAGCAGGCGGCCATCCGCCATGAACACGGCGCACGAATAGTCGAGCCGTTCCTTGATGTTGGGGGAGTAGCCCGTGCGCCCCAGCGTCACCCCCATCGCCTCGGCAGCCGAGGCGAAGAGATGCTTGAAGATTTCGAGGCGGACGGGGTCGGTCATAGCGGCGCGCTAATCGGGCGCTTGCATCACAATCACGGTGATGTTGTCGTCCCCGCCGCGGGCGCGAGCGAGGAGGATCAGCCCTTCCACGGCGGCCTGGGGGTCGTGTTGCAGCAGCCGGTCCAGCATCTCCTCCGGTTCCACCAGGTCGCTCAATCCATCCGAGCAAAGCAGCACCCTATCGCCCGGCTCCAGCAAAAAGCCCTGATTTTTTTGCGACTGTTCTGGCGTCTCGGTGTCGTAGAGGCGCAGGCGGAAATCCGGCTTGACGTCGGGGTCGCGGCCCAGGTGTCGGCGCACGACGTGCCGATTGATGTGATTTTTTGCTTCGGCCCGCGTGATGACGCCGTGCTCGATGGCCTCCTGGACCCAGGTGTGATCCACGCTCGTCTGGCGAATCGTCCGCTTGTGAATCAGATACAGGCGGCTGTCGCCGAGGTAGGCCGTGTACAGGCGGCGGTTGGCGACGAGCGCCGCGGCGCAGGTTGTCCCCATTCCATAATAGTTCGGCTTTTGAGACTCCTCAGCCAGGACAAAGGCGGCCTGGATGAGGGCGAGTTCGAGAACCCGTTGGAAATCGCGTTCCTGGCTCCGGCCAACCGCCTCGACGATTGTCTTCACGGCCAGCGCCGAGGCCACTTCCCCGGCCCGGTTGCCGCCCACCCCATCGGCGATCACGCCGAGCGTGACGATCTCGCCGCCCGCCTCGGAGCGGAAGGCTACGACGCTGTAGCTGTCCTCATTCTGCTTGCCGGTTTCGCCGGGGTGTGTGCCGTGGCCGATTTTAAAATCCGAATGCTCAGAAGGAATCATGCTGCTGCCTGCCGCAAAGTGTGTGTGAAACCCGCGCCAAAATAGAGGGCCTATTGTACCTGTTCTGCCAGCAAGCGCGCGGAGATTTGCCGGTCAATTTTGCCCATCGGGTAGGCGCTCAATTCGAGAAGGCGCACCCATTTCGCCTCCGCGCTAGACCGCCGCCTCAGGCGGCCGCTTTGCCAGCGGCAGTCGAACACGCGCTGTGTGACGCGCAAATGCGTGAAGGCGTGGGTCAGCGTCTGGGTTTGCGCGCCCACGCGGACCCGGAGTCCCCATTGCTCCCGCAAAACCCGGCGCAGACAGTCCGCCTCCGGCTTCCCGGCTGCGCACCGCCCGGCCGGAAAAGCCCACAGCCCGCCCAACAATTGACCGGGCGGGCGCTGGACGATGAGCACGCGGCCATTCTTGCGGACGACGCCCGCGGCGAGAAGGTGATGCGGGACGGGCAAACGCCGGCGCGGGACGGGGCGCTCCAACTGCACGCCCAACTTGCGGGCGGCGCACATTCCCCGAAGAGGACAGGCGGCGCAGGCCGGGGCGCGAGGAGTGCAGATCGTCGCCCCCAGGTCCATCAGCGCCTGATTATAATCGCCGGCGCGTCCGCGCGGCGCCAGGCGCTCGGCCAGTTCCCACAAGCTCTTTTCGCCGCGGGCGGATTTCACGTCCTCTCGAACGTCGAAGACGCGCGCCAGGACGCGCTTGACATTGCCGTCGAGGACGGCGGCGTCCGCGTCAAACGCGATGGAGGCGATGGCGGCGGCAGTGTACCGGCCAATGCCGGGCAGTCGGCGCAGACTTTCTACGGTGCGCGGCAGGCGTCCACCGTATTCTTCCACAATCTTCTGAGCGGCGCAATGCAGATGGCGCGCGCGGTTGTAATAGCCTAACCCTTCCCACTCGGCGAACACGTCGGACAGGGGCGCCGCGGCGAGCGCGCGGAGCGTTGGGAAACGCTTGAGCCAGCGGCGATAGTAGGGAATCACCGTCTCCACCTGGGTCTGCTGCAGCATGACCTCCGCGACCCAGATGCGATAGGGGTCGCGCGTCCTGCGCCACGGCAGATCCCGCCCGTGAACGGCGTACCAGTAGAGCAATCGGCCAGCCAATCCGCGCGCCATCGCACCGATTATAATACTCCGACACGAAATCGTAGTAACCGCTTCGCGTCAGTCGTTGGGGCGAAAAAGCGACTAACCCCACAAGGGCGTTTTGCGGAGTCGCCACGACGAGCCGCTTTCGTGATCCACTGGCTGTGGATAAGCGGCGATTTTCTGTGGATAACACGACGCAAAAGTGGATAACTTTGTGGACAGGTTGGGCTGATCTTTGGAGAAGTGTGGAGAAAATTTTTGTTTTGCACGAGTCGGCGGACTGGCGCGAAAAAATTGACGATGCCCGCGGCGCGCGCGCCAGAAGATCAAAACGAATTCCCTTCTTTAAGGCTTTGCGCCTTTGACTCAGCGCGCCCTGTTCTAACCGAATGCCTTAAGGCTGTTGCCGGGCTTGCAAGTTAGAGATTAGATTCAACGCCATAGGTGGGGTAGGACAATTTAGACACTGGCATCTATGGCGGGAGCGTATTGATGAGATGAAGTATTTTGTGTAGAAAACCTAAACGCGCGGGCGCTACGTTTCTCTTAAGGTAGTTTTTCCTTAAAAGATTCAATTCTTTTACACTTGCGTAGGCTAAGCGTATTGAATCAATCCGCGCACTCTGCTACAATCCTCCGCGCCGCTGGGTAAGTTATCGCAACCTCTGCCTCTGCAAGCATAGCCGGCTTGCGCAACATAAGTCCGGCGCGTCGTCTATTGTGAGGTCGTGCAGGTTCAAGATTAATCGGTTTGAGGAAAAAATTGAATGCAGCCTGAACAGGTCTGGCGAGCGACGCTCGGCCAATTGCAATTGGAAATGAGTAAAGGCACGTTTGAAACGTGGGTGCGCGATACGACGCTGCTCGCATACGAGGACGGCTCTTTTATCGTCGGCACCCCAAACGCTTACGCCAAGGATTGGCTGGAGAATCGCCTGCTCAACACAGTCAAGCGCATCCTGGCCAACATCTTGGGGCGCACGGTCGAGGTGCGTATCGTCGTCTGGCCATCGAACCAGGCGGGCGAGTCCAAACCCGACTTGGGGCTGGCCCTCGAGGCAGCGCCCGGCCGGCTAGAAGTTCTGGTCGCGCCTACGCTGCCGGGCCTCAACCCCAAATACACTTTTGAAACCTTTGTCGTCGGCTCCAGCAACCGGCTGGCCCATGCGGCCTGCCTGGCCGCGGCGGATAACCCGGCGCGGGCTTATAACCCGGTCTTTCTGTACGGCGGCGTAGGGATGGGCAAGACGCACTTGCTGCAAGCGGTGGGGACTGCCTGCGGCGCGCGCGGTCTGCAGGTGCTCTATGTGTCGTCGGAGGAATTCACCAACGACCTCATCAACGCCATCCGCAGCCACACCACCGAGACCTTCCGCGACAAGTATCGCAGTATTGACGTGCTGCTCATCGACGATATTCAGTTTATCGCCGGCAAGGAATCAACGCAAGAAGAATTTTTCCACACCTTCAATACGCTGCACGGCCAGGACAAGCAGCTCGTCATCACCTCCGACCGGCCGCCGAAGGCGATGGTGACTCTCGAAGAGCGGCTGCGTTCGCGCTTCGAGTGGGGCTTGACCGTAGACATTCAGCCGCCGGATTTGGAGACGCGCCAGGCGATCCTGCGCTCCAAGGCCGAACGGGCCGGGCGCGTGGCGGATCCGGAAATCATCGAACTCATCGCGCGGCGTGTGCAGAGCAATATCCGCGAACTGGAAGGGGCGCTGACGCGCGTCATGGCGTACGCCGATCTGACAGGGCAACCCTTGAGCCTGGAGCTGGCCAACTCGGCCCTGGCGGATTTGCTGCCCCGCCGCCGCACGCTTTCCGCGCCGTATATCATCGAAACCGTCGCCAAGCATTACAACCTCTCGCTTGAAATTCTCAAGGGCCGCGACCGTTCGAAGGACGTGGCCCTGGCCCGGCAAGTGGCGATGTATCTGCTCCGCGAAGAAACCGATGCTTCCCTGCCCGCCATTGGCGAGGCCCTGGGCGACCGGGACCACACCACCGTCATGTACGGTTGTGAAAAGGTCGCCGATATGGTCGAACGCGATGACTCTATCCGGCGGCAAATTATCGCCATTCGTGAACGGCTTTATAGTCAAGTGGGCGTCCCTGCCTGAGGAGACCAGAGAGCCAGACCGGGGCGACTGACGGCCAGTTGCCCCGGTTTTTTATTGCTCAGTTCATAGCGCGGCCAGGCTGCAGCCAAACGTAGGACAAGCCGCTGGCTTGTCCGCACGGGACAATCTGGCAGATTGTCCCACGAAGCGGATCGCGTGGATGTTGCCGAGCAATTCTATGGCACACGCCATGTATGGGAGGCCAATATGCTGCCCAAGAATAAGGATTATGTCACGAACAAGCCTTTCAGTGTGGATAACTCGTTGAAAACTGTGGAAAAGGCCTCTTTTTTGGGGAGAGATAAGGACAAACACGCTGGCAAAACTTTTTCCCGCGTCAGTTTCACGCCCCATATATGGGGGTATAAGATTTAAGGTGGGTAAATGTGTGCTAACAGGAAAACACGGCGCAGGAGAGGCAAATGTTATTCAAACTTTCCACAACTTGCCCACATATAGGCTGGGGAGAGTAATTGGGCAAGTTCGCCCCATATATCGGATGTACCTGGCCCTGGCTACCACATTTTCCTATAAGAACACCGGTAGGGCTGGCTCTCCACATATCCCCATGCTCTAATACTACGACTACTTAATTTATAGAGTTATCCCACGCATGTCTATCCTGCGATGGAGAGATTATCGTACGAGGCCTTATGGTTTCAGCGGGGGCGCAACCGTGATGGACTGGAAGACAAAAGTCAGTTCGCACGCCTGGCCGTTTTCATTCTTCCCCTGGATGACGATGCGGTCTGCAATCTCGTCGTCGCTCGCATTCAGACAATAAGCGTACAACTCGTCCAGGGTAGAAAATGTCCTGGCCGTCTCGATCAGGCCAGTCTGCCCCCATTGCCGCACGATCAAGTTGCACGCTAAAACTTTGGGGAGCATGAGGTCTCCAGGAAATAATGTCGCTCGGCGCTAGATTTGATGTGCTGCGCGAAAGGCGGCAATCTGCTGGCGCAGCTCGGCCCGCCGCTGGAGCGCGGTTTGGGCCGGTTCCTGAAGCGCCTGGGCAAAAGCAGCCTGAGCGGAGGCAAGCTGCTGCAGCAAATCTCCGGCGGGCGTCAACGCCCCGGCGCGGACCGGTTCGACGAGCGAGCGTTTCCAGTCTTTAGCGCCTTCGTTCACGTGCGGCGAAATCCGGTTGAGCACTTTTTCGTTCAAGCCGTCGGCCACGCCGGGGAGGCTGACGAGCAAGTTCTGGGTGGCGGCCAGCGTGTGCTTCACGTCCTCGCCGATGCCAAAGGGCAGATGCTCCAGGATGAATCTCACGAACCCGCCAAACGCCGCATCCAACCCGGTCAACAATTCGTTGAGCGCGCGCTGCGCGGCCAATTCGATCGCATACAGCCCGAGCTTGAGAATGACGACCTGTTCGCCCACCCAGTGTATCGCTTCCTGAATGTCCGGCAGGGATTGTTCAAACTCCAAGAGGCGCTGGCCGGCTCTGTTCAAGCCTTCGCGCAGGGCTGGCGACAGCCCCAGCGCCGCCGTCAGGCCGCCAGAGACCGCCGCCAGGCCCGCCTCGACGATCGCATCCAGGTTAGTGCTGTCCAGCGCAGTGTACAGGCCGATGAGTTCTTTGGACTGGGATAATTGAGCGTTCACCGCTTCCAGCTCAGCTTGCTTGCCGGCCAGTCGTTTCTGCAAATCGGCGGCTTCTTGCCGGGAGGCCGAAAGCGCAGAAGCCAACTCCATATTCTGGCTCAGGATGGCGTTCAGCTGCGTCTGTACGTCGGCGAGTTGGCCGTTGAGCGCGGAGACCGAAAGGTCGAGGGCGGATTTTTCGGCGGAGACACTGGCGAGCTGGGTTTGCAAAGCCTGCGCCTGGGCTTCCGCTGCAGCGCCTGCCTCCAGCTGGCTTTTGGTCCACGCCGCGCCGCCGCCGACGGCTAAACCGGCGGTCGTCAGGCCAAGCGTCTGGAGCAGAAAACGGCGGCGCGAGAAACCGCGCTCGTCAGAGATAGTGTGCGACATCGTCACCTCCATAAGGGTTGTTCCGGCGCGTATTATAAAACGAGCGCGGGGAAAAACAACCAACGATCTGCGATGAGCAAGAAGGGATAAGCAATAGGCGATAAGCGATAGGCCACTTCAGGGCGTTAAGGCAATCGGGACGGTGAAGGCGAAGGCGCTGCCCCGGTCCAATTCACTGTGAAAGGTGAGCTGGCCGCCGAGCAACTCGACGAACAGGCGGGTAAGATGCAGCGCCAGCCCCCAGCCGGTCTGTTCGCGCACGTGCGGGGCCTCGGAGCGAAAGAACGGCGTAAAGAGGCGGGCTTGATCCTCCGCCGAGATGCCGATGCCCGTGTCGGCGACGACCACGCGGACAAAAGGCCGGTCGGCGAGGACTTCGGCGCTGAGAGTGATGTTCCCGCCGGCCAGGGTGTATTTGTGCGCGTTGCCGAGCAGGTTGGTCAAGATCTGCGTCAGGCGGGTCTTGTCGGCGTATACCCTGGGCAGGCCGGCGGGCAGGTGGACGATCAGCGTCTGGCCTTTAGCCTCGATCTGCGGCCGGAGGGCGGCGAGCGCGGCCTCGGCCGAGTCTGCAAGTTCCAGCACGTCCAGTTCGAGTTTGATCCGGCCGGTCTCGATGCGCGAGATGTCGGCCAGGTCGTTGACCAGGGCGGCCATGCGCTCGACGTTCGCGCGGATGATGCTGAGGAACTGCGTCTGCTGCTCAGTCAACGGTCCGACCAGCCCCTGCAGCATCAGGTCGGCGTAGCCTTTGATCGGCGTCATCGGGATTTTGAGTTCGTGCGTCACGACGGAGACGAACTTGTTTTTGGAGGCCTGGGTCTGCTGGAGCGCCTCTTGCAGCCGCAGATTTTCGACGACCGCCGCAGCCTGCCCGGCGAAAATGTTCAGCAGTTCCAGGCGGTCGCCGGCCGCGCCGCTCAGGCAAATCACCCCCGCCACTCGCCCGCCGATTGCGAGCGGGATCGTCAGGCTATTCGCGGCGGCGGCGGCCTCCCGGCTCTGGGCGGTTTCGCGCGCGAGCGATTGCTCAGCCTCGAAAACCTGCGCTTCGAGCGTCTCGCCCCTGGCGTTGCAGCCGAGCCGGAACAAGAGTTCTCCCTTCTCTGAATCTTTGAACATGAGACAGCCGCGCTCGGCCTGGGCCAGGTGGAGGGCAGCCTCCAAGATAGCCGCCGGGATTGCGTCGGGAGCAGGCGCAGCACTGAGCGCCTGGGTGGCCTTGGAGAGCGCGGTCAAGCGGTCGGCGGCAGTGGTCATGAGAGGAAGAGTTAGGGCGGGTTATCCGCTCGTCTCAATATAGCACGGTTCAGCCAGCGGCGCATTAGGACTCTGTCCATCTGATTAAGATGGACTCGCTCCCGCCGGATTTGTCCGAACGCCAATTCACGGGCACGAGTTAGCAGGAATCTCCCACCAATCCCAGGCCGAATTTGAGCAACCGCGCGGATCCAAAAACGCGCCTCGGTCGGCGACGGCGACGATGATTTCAGCGCCGCGCGCTGTGCCGATGACGTCGCCCGCACGCAGCCCAGGCAAGTTGTAGTCGAGAACATCATCCGGGTATCCGTGAAACGTATTGCGCGCGGCGTTGTCGAGCGTGTTATACAACGCC
This sequence comes from Anaerolineales bacterium, assembly GCA_034435515.1. Lineage (GTDB taxonomy): Bacteria > Chloroflexota > Anaerolineae > Anaerolineales > UBA6663 > DATDRS01. The sequence goes on along the minus strand of DAOTXG010000565.1, from coordinate 3,838 downwards.
AGTAAGTTGGGATCGGTACAGATGTTGATAATGTGCACGGTATAGCCGTCGGCGGCGGTATCCCTGGGAGTAAAATGAAGCGCGATGCTGTCGGCGTCGGCAAAAATCACCATTGAACCGCCGGGGCCGGTTTCGATCCCAAGTTCTCGTCCGTGAGTAGGCGCGTGAATTTGCTCGCCCGGCGTTGTTTGAAACCCGACTGCGGTGACGGATGGTTCAGTGACCTGTTCCCCGCGTGTGCCGGGGTTTGGGGAGTCCGCCCACACCCAGCCGTTTACACGGTACAAGTTGACAAAGATCGGGACGCGGTTGGGGACGAAGAGCGTAGCAAATTGGGGCGGCCTCATCGTTTCAGTTTCGTCGGGAGGCACACTGATAATTCCCTTGACATCGCCGGGGTTCGGATCAAGCCCGTAACTGCGCAGATCTTGCAGGTTTTTGTCGGCGTGGTTGTTGGCCGGGCGAACAGGGTCGTCTAAATCCTCCTGGAACGCGGGCTGCTGGACATACGAATTGCTCGAGCTCGCGGGGCAGGCATAGTGTGTGGCCGTGGGCGTTGCAGTGGGGGTGGTGGTCGGCGTCGAGGTGGGTGTAGAAGTGGGGGTAGAAGTATAGGTAGGCGTGGGCATCTTGACTATCAGAGGCAGGAACAACGGAGTGCCGGTGATGTCCAGCAGCCTCAGCGGGGCCGCCGAGGCCGGCAACTGTGCCACGCTGAACAGCATGACGGCGAAGATGGTCACGACACTTATCAGGACGACGGCGGGCTTGTTCATGGAAGTTTCCCTTTCGCCCGGTAATAAGCGCACATCCGCCGGAGGCCACACCGTTCGCACTCTGGGCTGCGCGCGTGGCACACCTCGCGCCCGTGGCGGATGAGGTTCAGGTGCGCCGCGTAATAAGTCTCCGGCGGCAGGAGCGACTCGAAATAGGCGTGACAGTCGTCCGCCGACATTTCGGGGCGTCGAAGACCCAGGCGGCCGGTCACGCGGTGCACGTGGGTATCCACCGGAAAGGCGGGGCGGCCCAGTGAGAAGAGGAGGACAATCGCCGCCGTCTTCGGGCCGACGCCATTGAACTTAGTCAGCCAGGCGCGGGCTTCGTCCACCGGCCAATCTTTGAGAAATTCCAGATCGAGCGCGCCGCGCTCGGCGGTGATGGCGCGCAGAACCTGCTGAAGGCGCGGCCCTTTCTGGTTGGCCAGCCCTGCCGGGCGGATGGCCTCGATCACGGCGTCGGCCGGCGCGTCGCGCACTGCCTCCCACGCGGGGAACTTCACCCGCAAGGCCTCGAACGCCCGGTCGCGGTTAGTATCGTTGGTGTTCTGCGACAGGATGGTGCTGACGAGTTCGTCAATGGCCGGGAGGGAGTTGCGCCAGACCGGTTCGCCGTACTCGGCCAGCAGAATCTCGTGAACACGGAGGGCGCGCCGGGCGCTGGCCGCCACATCGCGGCGGGAGGGCGCTGAGGCGGCTCGCCGGGGGCGGGAGGCGGCGCCGGTCATCGGGCACATTATAACCTGCGCAGGCGCGTGAGGCGAGTGCGATCTCCTCCTCGCCTATGCTATACTGCCTGCCGCATAGACATTTACAGACCTGGCTGTCCTGAGGTAACTGCCCAGGCTTTCTCGACACTACACTACAACGAATTGGGGAAGGAACGAATTCGCTGGCGGGCGCAAATTCGTTATTTTCCAAAATTCGCTGTAGTGTTCTTACAAGGAGAAATACCTATATGCCCGAGATGATGACGGCGGTGATTAAGCCGGGGCCGGGCGCGGGATTGGAACTGACGCAGCGCCCCATCCCGGCCATCGGCCCGAACGAAGTGCTGGTGAAAGTAAAAGCCGCTTCCATCTGCGGCACCGACCTGCACATTTACAAGTGGGACAAGTGGGCCGCGAGCCGCCTGCGGCCGCCGGTGATCGTGGGCCACGAGGTCTGCGGCGAGGTCGTCGCGCGCGGCGCGATGGTCGCCGAGCCGCAGATCGGCGACTTCGTCTCGCTGGAGAGCCACGTCATCTGCAACATCTGCGCCTACTGCCGCACCGGGCGCGGCCACATCTGCCAGAATACGCGCCTGATCGGCGTGGATCGCGACGGCGGCTTCGCCGAGTACATCGCCATTGACGCGCAGAACGCCTGGGTGAACCCGCCGGAGATGCCGGTGGAGATCGCCGTGCTGCAGGAGAACTTTGGCAACGCGGTGCACACGGCCTTCACCACCGACGTCACCTCCAAAAAAGTGCTCATCACCGGCTGCGGCCCGGTGGGCGTGATGACGATTGCGGTGTGCAAGGCCGCGGGCGCGCGCGCGATTTACGCCACCGACGTCAGCGAGTACCGCCTGCGCCTGGCCCGCGTCATGGGCGCCGACCTGGCGGTGAACGCGCGCGACGGCGTGATCGAGCAGATCCGCGCCGCCACCGACGGCGAAGGCGTGGACGTGCTGCTAGAAATGTCCGGCGCGCCGAGCGCCATCGAGCAGGGGTTTACCCTGCTGAAAACGGGCGGCGAGGCGGCCCTCCTCGGCGTGGCCCCCGGCCCGTTCACTTTCGACTGGAATCATCACATTGTCTTCAAAGCCGCGCGCGTCTACGGCGTGAGCGGGCGCAAGTTGTGGGAGACGTGGTATCAGTCGCGCGGCCTCATCCGCTCCGGCGCGGTAGACCTCTCCCCCGTCGTCACTCACCGCTTCTCGCTCGAGGAATACGACAAGGCCTTCGAGGTGATGGCGTCGGGGGAAAGCGGCAAGGTCGTGTTGTTCCCTGAAACGTGATACGTAAAACGTAAGGCGTAAAACGTAATTACGTTTTGCGTGTGCCCCCAGGCTTGCCTATGAAATATTGTTTACTGCTACTGACTCTCTTCCTGGCCTCCTGCACTTCCGCCGACCCGGTCCTCGTGGCCCGCGCGGTCGAGGCGACCCTGACGGCGGTAGTGACCCCCACGCCGATCGTCGTCGTCGTCACGTTGGCGGGCGGCAGTCCGGCCTCGATCCCCACAGTGACGCCCGGCGTGGGCGTTCAGCAGACGCTCGCGGCGGCGACGGAAACCCTGGCCGCGGCTTCGGTCACCGCGCCGCCGCCGGCCTCGGCCACGCCGCAGCCCTCCGCCACTGCCCGGCCTGTCGGCACGCCGACCTTCGTGGGCCAGCCCGTTTTCACCGACGACTTCACCCAGCCGCAACTGTGGCCGGCCAGCGACGACAGCACCCAACGCATCGCCGTCGCCGACGGCCGGCTCACCATCACGCTCAAAAGGGATGACCGCTTCACTCTCGTCTACAACATCAAACGCCTCGCCTCTGATTTTTACGCCGAGATCACCGGCTCGGCCGCGACCTGCCGCTTCCGCGACCGCTACGGCCTGCTCTTCCGCCTGCAAGGTTCGGGCGACTACTATCAATTCGAGGTCGACTGCGACGGGCGCTACCGGCTGTCGAAAGTCGTGAGGGACGCGCTCACCCCCCTGAAAGACTGGACGACCAGCGAGGCGATTAACCGGAAGGATGGCGCGACGAACGCGCTGGGCGTCCGCGCGGAGGGCGAGACGGTGGAAGTTTTCGCCAACGGCCAGTCCTTGTTTCAAACGCAGGACAAAACTTACGCCAGCGGCGGCTTCGGGTTGTACGCCGGCTCCGGCCTCTCCGCGACTTACACTGCCGTCTTTGACGACCTGCAAGTCTGGGAGTTGAAGCCATGAGTCGCTATTTCCGCGTTTGGCCTTTGGGCTTTGGGCTTTGGGGTTTGGGCTTTGGGGTTTTGTTTTTCCTAACGGCGTGTCAGCTCGGCGCGCCGCCGACCGCCGCTCCGCCCGTCACCGCGCCGCCGCCGACC
>DAOTXG010000564.1:0-4686 GCA_034435515.1 Anaerolineales bacterium | reverse complement strand
GAGCCACGCGCTCTACAGCAATTGCGCGAAAGCGCGCCGCTACGGTAGAATTAAACCTATGCTGGATATAACCCGTGTAAACCAAACGTATACCAAAGTTCATCTCCGCAGGCAAAAAAGCGACTTTGCCTATTGGCAAGCGCAGCCGTATCAGATTCGCCTGGCCACTTTGGAGCAAATCCGGCGAGAGTATCACCTGTGGAGGTACGGTGCTGAACCAGGATTTCAAAGAGTTTATACAGTCGTTAAACGATAACCAGGTCCGCTACCTGGTGATCGGCGGCTACGCCGTCGCGTTGCACGGGCATCCACAAAGCGGCTGGCCGTCACCAAGACCTGGCAGACTTAGAAAACCTGCAATGAGGCTTTCAGCGATGAGGTTATAGAGGTTAAGAAAATGATTTTGACTCGGTGTCAACGGATTGGGCAACCGCTTCGCGTAAGCGGATAGTGCGTGGCAAGTCCGTTTACGCGAAGCGGTTTCGTGTCCGTTGACACCAGACTCGATCCGAGCGGCCAGACGGTCGAGCGATGGAAAAGAAAAGCCGGGTCAAACTGACCCAGCTATCGAGGTACGGTTGGTGATGGTGCTGATGACAACAGCCCTTGTACGGAGGAGCCGGACGAGCGGGACGCTTCGCGTCTCATGTCCGGTTCTGAAGTAACGGCGGGGCGAGAGATCGCCCGGCCGACTACAACCTGGCTGCCCTACTCACTATCCTAGCGCATGATTTCAAAGGCGACCATAACGGCGGCGGCAACGACAATGCTCCCCGGATCAAAGGCTGTCAGTGGCTCTTCCTCATCAGATTGTATCTCGCGCATTCTGTGTCCGCTTCTAGCCATCTCCAGCATATCGGGGTTCAGGTCTTCAATGTGAACGACCGGTCCAAGAGTGACGCCGGCTGACTGGCAATAGATAACCGCCTTCTCACGAGCGGCTTCCAACGCGCGCTGACGCGCCTCGGCGCGGATTTCCTTCAGGCGGCTGGTCGGGAGCTGAACTGAGTCTACTTCGTTCGCTCCAGCGTCGACAACACCTGAGAGAACCGCCTCCATGCGTTCCAGATCACGCAGAAGCACATGGAAAGCCACCCTGGCTGTGTATCCGACGAAACGTTGCTCATTGCCCGTGTAACGAAAAGTCTGAGAGAGCGTAATCCGTGAGGAACCAACGTCACTGATACCCAGTTGACCGAGTGCGGCGCGAACGCTTTGTGCGCCTTCGCGCGCTTCGCGAAAGGCATCTTTGGGATGATCGGCCAGGCGCGCGACAGCAAACTTGAGTGACGCGATGTCGGGCTCGATTCGCGCGATAGATGAGCCAAAAACGTTAATGCCGAAAGGTCTTTCGATTGACTGCTTTGGAAACATTGCAGCGGCTCCTGTATTTCACGAGCGCACATCTGTTTGACCTGGGCGGCTAACGGTGCCCACCAGCCGCACGCCGGAGCGCCGCGCTTATTGCGGGCACGAAGGCGCGTCAGACAGCAGTCCGATGTGAGCGCTCATGGCGCTGTGCAAGCAGGTCATCAGTCCCCAGGTGGAAGACCAACAGGCCAAGCCGGCAAGATGATGGGCTCATCCTTGCCGACCCGATTCTGAGGCCTTCCTTCATCATTGTACAGTAACAGGGTGCTTGCAGTGGTGGGCGCGGCCTTGCCTTACAAGTTTGCGACTAAAACCCTTAACCTTTCGATGATGCTTTCAGAGAATATGCCTGCCAAAACCCCCAGAATGAATCCGCCGATGAAATTGTCCGCTGTTATTGGTTTCTTTGAGTCGGGAGTTCTTACGGTGATAAATGCAATCGCCAAAGCCAGCACTATAGTTCCGATTAGATTGCCCCCAAAGGTTGGGGTGAACCACTCCTGTTGAGAAACCATGCTGACTTTGACGAGAAAACCGCCAATTGCTCCTAGCAACACACCTAACGAAACGACCGCCGATGAAGGGTAGAACCGGATATCTTGGCTTGCTGAGAATGTCCCTGCCTTTCTAAGTTGTTGGTCTTTATAAGAAATCAAGAACTGTATCGCGTAATCTTTAGTGCGAAATACAAGGGGCGCTCTGGCCTTGAAAGGGAAACTTATAGTCTCAGTAGGCTGAATGGAGTAAACGTCCTTTAAGTCGTCTTGGGTTTTTTCCTTGTCGGCTTTCATTCTATCAAGTTTATCTATCAGTTCGCGCAATTTTACCCTATTCAACAAGAACGCTTTACGCAGAAAGCTGTCTTGTTCTTCGTAAGATATAACTTCTTGCTCTATTCTTTCTATATCAGCCCAATCTTCTATCCGCAATGCTTGTCTAGCCCATACCGGAACAGAGAGTACAGAAACTTCTTCGGCAAGATCGCCTATCAATCTGGTGAACATGTGCGGCGCTGGAAGGAAAGGCAAAATCGTGCCAACGCTTCGCGCCGCCAAAGCAACTATGCGCTCATAGGGGGACAGCTCACGTAAGACTTTTCGCTCGTAAGCGAGTGATATTTGCGTTTCCATCTCCCTGACAATTTGGCGCTTCTTTGCTTCGAGTTCTTCAAGTTCGATATTCTCTGGCCCTTGGCGGATTTCGAGAGGAATGCCGGGGATAACTTGAGGAGTAACAGAAATATCATCTATCACTGCATCGCTTGAGTTGGTAACGTCTACGCTAACAGTATAAACTTCGCCACCAAAAGTTTCCTTGTCGGTTCGGATTACGGTTTTCAACTTTGGCGATGTAGGCTTTCTAGTTGGCATATTTACCTGCGATTGCGCCAATGGCGGCTGATGATATGAGGAAAGCGCCCAACTATATTTTCAACCGTTAACGGTTGAACTCCCATCTGGATTACGCAGTACTTGGACAAAAAACGCACGGTTTTTTGACCCAATTACCGCAGCAGACCAACTCCGATGCACATAAACCAAACCGAGCCGTCCGCGATAGTTGCGAACGGCTCGGAGTATTCTCATACCCACGCCACACGCCCTACCGCGTAAGCCCCGCCCGATGGGTCAATTCCTCGGGCGGTGTCTGGTATGTCTGACGGTGGGGATTATAGACCTATATTTTTCAGGCGCAACTGGGGGCGGTTACTCATAACCCTTGACGTGTTTGACCCTGCCGCCGAATGGACTATAATTGTAGGAAAAGAACTTCTTTTTTTGCAATTGATTACTGCACAAAACGCAATTGTTTTGAAGGGAACGCGGTGATGAAGCCTGTCTCGCTCGTCGGACGTACTCAAGAGTTGAAAACCCTCAATCGCCTCAGCCAGCGTCCGGAAGCCGCTTTTATCCTGGTTTATGGCCGCCGGCGCGTGGGCAAGACCAGGCTCCTTCAGGATTGGGCGAAAGAGTCGGGCTTGTCCACGTTCTACTGGGAAGCGCCCCGCACCTCCGCCGATAACGTCCGCGCCAGCCTGGCCCGCGAGATCGGGCGCTGGGCGCTGGGCGACCCTGGCCCGCGCGCGCCGCGCTACGACGATTGGGCCGACCTGTTTCGAGCCATCTACCAGCACGCGGCCCAGCGGCCCACCATTCTCATCTTTGACGAATTTCCCTGGGCCGTGGAGGCCGATGACAGCCTGCCCTCTTATCTCAAGACGGCCTGGGACCAACTCTTTGCGAACAGCCAGGTGAAGCTGGCGCTGACCGGGAGTCACGTCAGCACGATGGAGAAACTGCTGGAGTCGGACGCGCCGCTGTTTGGGCGGTTGACGAAGAAACTGTACGTCCGCCCCCTCCCCTTTTCGGAAATCAAGCCCTTTGTGCCGCGCTACAACGCCGAGAAACGGCTCGCCGTTTATGCCATCGTCGGCGGCATTCCAGATTACCTGCGCGCCTGGGACGATCGCGCGGACCTCATGACCAACATCCGCGAGATGTTCGTGTCCGAGAATTCGCCCTACCGCAACGAGCAGCACGTGTTGATCGGGGATGTGCTCCGCCGCGACTCGCCGGACTACGAAGCCGTGCTGAATGCGGTCGGCAAAGGCCTCCACGATGTGGAAAGTATCTCGACCGAGGCGGTGCTTCCCAGCCACCGCGTTGTCCGTATCCTGGAGGTCCTGGCCGAAGTGCGCCTCGTGGAGCGCCGTCTCCGCGCCAGTGTGCCTCCCCGGCAACACGAGATCGCCCGCCACGCGCGCTACTTTTTGAGTGATCCTTTCTTGCGGTTTTACTACCGGTTCATTCTCCCCAACCGCAGCCAGATTGCGCAGGGCATCTACACCGCCCTGGAGCGTGAATTCCGCGAGCAGATGCGGGCGTTTGTGGGGAGCGCCTTTGAGGAGCTGTCCCGCACCTGGGCTCTGGTGCAGGCGCGCCATGGCGGCCTGCCCTTCGCGCCCGAGTTCGTCGGCAGCGATTGGGGAGCGCAGCACCAGGCCGACGTGGTCGCGGTGGATTGGCGCGAGCGCCAGGTCCTTATTGGAGAAGTCAAGTGGGAGATGGACGACTTCGACCACAAAGCGTGGCGGAAGTTCCTCGACCGTGTTCAGCACGTCGTCGCCCGGCTAAAGGCGGCGGATCCCGCGCGAAATCTCAGGCGCGAGCCGGAGTGGACACGCCACCTCATCTTGTTCTGCCGGCAAAACGTGACGCCGCCCGTGCGGGCCGCCGTGAAGGAAGCCGGCGCGCGCCTGATTACCTTCGACGAGATGGTCAAGGACTTAGAGCAGTTGCCGGAGTGGCCAGCTCA
>DAOTXG010000563.1:0-2770 GCA_034435515.1 Anaerolineales bacterium | reverse complement strand
TGGTTGTCAATCAGCGCATACGTGTCGCCGAAGATCAGGTTTCTGACTCCTTCGGAGGTAAGGAAGCTCAGCGGGAAGCCCAGGTCAATCGGGCTGGCCTGGGCCAACCGCTGCAATTGTTCCGGCGTCAACTCGAACTCCAGGCAGCCCAGATTGTCTTTGAGGTGTGTTTCCTTGCGCGCGCCGAGGATAGGGATGATCAGGCCGGGCTGCTGCCGCACCCAGTTGATCGCCACCTGCGAGGCCGTGCGCCCGATCTCCTGCGCGACCTGCATCACCACTTCGGCCAGCGCCAGGTTTTTCTGGCTGGGCTGCTCGTTGCGTTTCGGCTCGTCGCTGGGGCGGTTGTATTTGCCGGTCAGTTCACCCGCCTCCAGCAGACCCCAGGGCAGTATGGCCATGCCAAAAGCGCGCGCCATCGGCAGCAGGTCGCGCTCCACCGCGCGGTCGGCGAGGCTGTAGGGGACCTGCAGAGCGACGAAACGCGACCAGCCGCGCAGCTCGGCCAGCGTGTCCGCCTGCGCCGCCACCCACGCCGGCGTATCGGAGAGGCCGACGTACAGCACCTTGCCCGCGCGCACCAGGTCGTCGAAGGCGCGCACGACTTCCTCGACCGGCGTAGTGTAATCCCACATGTGCAGGTAGTAAAGGTCAATGTAATCGGTGTTCAACCGTTTCAGGCTGGCCTCCACCGCCCGCCTCATATTCTTGCGCGCGTTGCCGCCCGCATTCGGGTCGTCCTTGCGCTTGCTCAACGTGTACTTGGTCGCGACGACGAAGTAATCGCGCTGAGAGGCGACGAACTCGCCGACGTATTGCTCGCTGACGCCGTCGGTGTAGTTGTTGGAGGTGTCGACGAAGTTGCCCCCGGCGGCGGCGAAGGCGTCGAAAATTCTCCGGCTCTCTTCTTTCGACGCGCCCCAGCCCCAGTCCTCGCCGAAGGTCATCGTCCCCAGGCAGAGTTCTGAAACCCGCAGGCCGCTTTTACCGAGTAGTTTGTACCGCATGGTTTTACTCTCCTGCATAGGCTAATCAGCCACGCGCAGCGTGTCCTGGGCGGGACACGTCCTACGTTTTGTTGCGACAGGGGCCGCGCTATGGAAGCAGCAGATGCAGATCGCCGAACTCGTGCCAGAGATAACCCTCGCGCAAGGCCTCGGCGTAGGCCACGTTCAAGTGCTCCAGTCCGGCCAGCGCTTCGAGCATGAGCAGGTGGGTCGAGCGCGGCTCGTGCAGTCCGGTCAAGAGTCCATTCACCACGCGCACACCGCGCTGAGGTGTGATCAGCAGGCGGGTCCAACCCTCGCCGGGGTGCGTGATCCCGTCCGGGCCGGTCACGGTTTCGAGCGCGCGGACCGTCGTCGTCCCGACGGCGATCACCCGTTTGCCATTCGCCCGCGCCGCATTCACTGTTCGCGCCGTCTCCGGCGGCACGCGATAGAACTCCTCGTAGGGCGGCTCATGCTCTTCAAGGCTGGCAACGCCCGTGTGCAACAGCAGGGGCGCCACCTGTACGCCGCGCGCGACGAGTTGAGTAATCAACTCCGGGGTGAAGGCCCGCCCGGCCGAAGGCATCTCCGCGCTGCCCATTTCAGTCGGGTAGACGGTCTGATAATACGTGAGGGGCCAACTCTCGCGCACGTAGTCATAACGGATCGGGAAGCCATGCCGAGCGAGATACTCGCTCAACGGAACAGGCAAGTACAGGGTCGCAATCCACAGCCGCGTGGGGAGAGGCGATGACGTGTCCCGCAACTCAGCCTCATAGGCGGTATGCAGAATAGCCCTGCCCCCCTCAGGCAGAGTCAACGTCTCGCCCACATGCGCCTGGTAGAACGGCGAGGTGGCTTTGCCGCTGGGCTGGCGCACTTCCACGATCCACAAGTCGGCGGGCAGGTGTGTGGAGAGGTGCAGTTCCAGCGGTCGGCCATCCGCGCGTATGGCCTTGAGCGCCGCGTTGAGCGTGCCGCTGGTGTTGATGACAAGCACATCGCCCGGATTCAGGTAGTCCGTGAGGTCGCGGAAGCGCGCGTGGACGATACGGCCAGTCGAGATGTATGACACCATCAGGCGCACGCCGTCTCGTGCGAGGCCGCGCGCTTCGGGCGGCTCACTCGCTTCGAGTTCGGGCGGAAGTTCAAGATGATGAATGTTAAATCCCGGCCTGACCGCGCGCGGCAGTACATTGACCGGATCGGGCGCCAGCGTGAGGGTCTTCATCCTGCGTACTTGAAACCGGTTTCCTTGAGTGTGAGCGGCAGGCCCTCCCGGTTGAGACCGACTTCCACGACCTCGGCGACGAGCAGGACGTGATCGCCCGACGGGATACTCCCTACGACTTTGCACTCGACCCAGCCAAGCGCGGACTCCATGAGAGGAATGCCGCTCGGCGAGGGCCGCGTGGGAACGCCGTCGAATTTTTCGGGATGCTTGGCCCAGGTTTTGCCGAGCCGGCCCGCCAATTCGCGCTGGCCGCTCTCGTAAATGTTCACGGCAAACCGGCCGCTCGCCTCGATGACTTTGCGGCTGTGGCTATCGGCTTCCACTGCCAGCGCGACCATGGGCGGGTCGAACGAAGACTGCACAATCCAGTTAGCCGTCATCGCGCTCACTTCGGCGCCGTGTTTAGCGGTGACGGCGTACAGGCCATAAGTGAACAGGCGCAAGACCGTTTTCTTCAACGCGGTATCCATGGTTGCCTCCGTGGAGTAGTCAGGCTGACCACCGTACTATGCCACAACTACCGCACGGCCTCAAGCGATAACGTGCG
>DAOTXG010000562.1:0-12408 GCA_034435515.1 Anaerolineales bacterium | reverse complement strand
TTGTTGTGGCACTCGGTGCACACGCTCTGCATCCGCACCCGGTTGTCCTGCCACGCGGGGCGGCGGTCGCTGATCGGCGCAAACAGATACCACGTGAGTCGGTCGCCCGCGTCGTGGGTCGTGCCGGTCCCGCCGAAACCGCTGAAGTGGCAGGTGGCGCAGGTCGGCGCGGGGAAGTCCTTCACCGTCAGCGTCCCCGACTCGGCCTCCCAGTTCCAGTCGTCGCCGCCCGTCGCATAGGCAATCCCGTGCTTGGACTCGAAGTAAATCTCCCACTGCGGGTGGTCGGGGCCGATGTGGCAGTTGTTGCACGTCTCCGGCTTGCGCGCCTGCTCCAGGCTGAACTCGTGGCGCTGGTGGCACTTCTGGCACTGCCCGACCGAGTTGTCGGCGGCGGGTTTGCCGACGTTGTGGCAGTTCTCGCAGGCGAAGCGCGTGATCTCCGGCCCCTCCATTTGGGCGATGATGTTGCGCTGCTTGTCCGGCGCGAAACTGCCTTCCGGAATCGCCTGGTAGACGGCCAGGAGCTCGGGCGGCAAATCCCGGCTGCCCGCCACCGCCACGTAGGCTGGGAGGCCGTGGCGGCTCTGGTTGAACTGCGCTACCGCCTGCGTGTGGCAGCGTTCGCACATGGCCGTCGTCGGCTGTGGCAGCACCCACGCGCCCTCGTGCTCGACCGCGCCCGGATAATCGCTTTTGACTTCGTGGCAGTCCTGGCATTTCACGTTAGCCGCGGCCATTGTGCTGTGCCCGTACTGCTCCACGATGCCCGGCGTGGTGTTGCGGTGGCAGGTCACGCACTCGTCGGTGCTGCTCGCCAGCGCGTCCACCTCGCCCGGCGCGGTCGGGGCGGTCGAGCGGCCCACCGCCAGGACGATGAGCGACAGGCCCAACACCAGGATCACGGCCACCAGGCCGCCGATGAGCATTCGCGCCGAGCGCAATAGGTCGGAGGGACCTTGAGTCATAGGCTTTTGCTCCTTGAGACCGCGCCTGAGAAGCCCGGCTGGTAACGACTTAAGTCGTGACTACGTAAGGAAAATCGATCTCTGTAACGCCGGGGTAATAACGACTTAAGTCGTTACTACAAGGCAAACTGGTTTTCGGATGGTCTCTGAGACAGAACGAGGCGAAGCCATCTCAGGTATAAGGGCATGATAAATCGCTTCAGGCTACATGACAAATGCGACAAAATGGAGTGTGTCCACAAACGTCGTCAGGCAACCCTGTTCTGCCGCAGTTGCACTGCGGCAAGGCCGCCGCCAGTCGTGCAACGGCTGACAAACTTTGCGGGCGCACAAAACACAGTTTGGCGGTTGACGCTCTGGCTAACTCGGCATACACTACACGAGACGCCGAGCGTCTTGAAGATGCCCGGTGTCTTCACGCTTATATCAACCATTTGCCGCGAGCCTTCTGCTATCTGCCATCCGCCATCCGCCATCTGCCATCCGCTATCCGCCATCCGCCAACCATGCCTCACCACCAGCCTGGCCGGGCCTTGCCAAACGGCCACGTCGTCCGCAGTCACATGGAAGCCGCGCTGTGCGACTACCTGTCCAACGCGCTGGAGCCGCACATCCACGGGACGTTCGAGGTCATGCACTTCGACGTGTTCATCGGTCCCAACCAATGCGTGTTGTACATCCCCAGCATCGTCCTGACCCACTCCAAAAAGGATGGCCGCACTATCTTGATTGAGCCGGTCGACTCGCCGCACCCCGGCGGCGGCGTGCGCCGTCTGAGCGGCTTCCGGCAGGAACACAGCCAGGATTACTTCCTCGTCGTCGTCGCCCGCCGCCCGCTCCACCACGAAATCCCCGAAGATACCTACGACCTGATCTGCCCCCTCGAAGACTTCGCCCCGCTGGAGAAGTTCTTACAGGAGGTTTGAGGGTGAAGTTGGAAGTTGGAAGTTGGAAGTTGGAGAATTGGAGATTAGAGATTGGGCGCTGACTACATTGCCTGGCTGCGGTCTAGGATTGGACGGCGCAAGACCATCGTGGTCTACGCCACCGCGGTCATCCACGACGAACGGAGGCGCATCCTGTTCCAGCGCCGCACTGATTTTCGCGACGCGTGGTGGGGCCTGCCCGGCGGCGCGCTGGAGATCGGCGAGACGCTGGCCGAATGTGCTATGCGTGAAGCCTTCGAGGAAACCGGCTTGACCGTCGAGCCGGTGCGCCTGGTCGGCGTCTATACCGGCCCGCAGTATGACGTGCGTTACCCGAACGGCGATGAGGTCCAACAGTGGACCGCCGCGTTCGAGTGCCGGATTGTGGGCGGACAGGCCCGCGCGGATGGGGAGGAAGCGAGCGAGGTCGCTTTTTGCGCCGAGACGCTTCTCCCCTGCCCCAGCTGGTACGCGGCCATGGCGCAGGATACCTGGGCGGGAGCGGAGGCTGCAACCTTCGAGCCGCCCAGGGCCGCTCCGACGGGTGACATCACCGATTACATCCGCATGATGCGTTCCGTCGTCGGCCAGGAGCGTTTCATCGCCCCGGCAGCGGGGGGCGGCATCCGCGACGAGCGCGGGCGCATCCTGCTCGCCCGCCGCGCGGATAACGGAACCTGGAACCCGCCAGGCGGCTTCATGGACCTGGGCGAATCCATCGCCGAGACCGTCCTGCGCGAAGTCTGTGAAGAAGTCGGCCTGGTCGTCGAGCCAACGCGACTGGTCGGGGTCTACTCGGGCCGGGGGAATCAATACACCTATCCGAATGGCGACCAGGTGCAAGGCTGCGCCAGCCTGTTTGAGTGCCGGGTCGTCGGCGGAGAACTGCGGGTGGACGAGTCTGAAATCAACGCCGTGGACTACTTTCCACTCGACGCCCTCCCCAGCCCCCTCCCCGCCCGCTGGCGACAGCGCCTCGCCGACCTCGCTGCCAACTATACTCACGCCGTCTTCCGCTGAAGAACCTCTTTACGTTTTACGTTTCACGCTTTACGTTTTCAGGAGACATCCTATGCCCACACCAACCGTCATCACCACCGACCAGGCCCCTAAAGCCATCGGCCCCTACTCACAAGCCATCCGCGTGGGACATTTCGTCCACACCGCCGGGCAGATCGGGCTTGACCCCGCGACCGGGGAACTTGTCCCTGGCGGCATCGAGGAGCAGACCCGGCGCGTCCTGCAAAATCTCTCGGCCATCCTCGACGCCGCTGGGAGCAGCCTGAGCCGCGTCGTCAAGACGACTGTTTTCATGGCTGACCTGGGCGAGTTCGCCAGGATGAACGCGGTGTACGCCGAGTTCTTCCCGCCGAACCCGCCTGCGCGCAGCACGGTGCAGGTCGCCGCCCTGCCGCGCGGCGCGAAGGTCGAGATCGAGTGCCTCGCGGTGGCGAGCGAGTAAAGAGCAGACCGACGCGGTTTTTGGAAACCGCGTCGGTCTCTCACCAGTAAAAATCTTCCTGGACAAAACCCGCCCCCTCAGGTACAATCCCGCGCCGTTACTTGAAACGTTTATTTTGGAGAAAGCACTGTGGCTAATACCGCATCCGCGATCAAGCGCGTCCGCTCGAATGAGCGCAAACGCCTCCGCAACCGCCTCACCCGCTCCAACACCCGCACGGCCGTGCGCGGCGCGCGCGAGGCCATCGCCGGCGGCCAGGCTGAGGCCGCCCGTCAGGCGACCCTGGCCGCCGTCAGCGCGCTCGACAAGGCGGCGGAAAAAGGCGTGATCCACAAGAACAACGCCGCCCGCCGCAAGCGCCGCTTGATGCAGAAACTGGCCGCGCTTGAGAAGAAATGAGCCAGCGTCCAGGCCAATGGAAGCCCCTGCCCTCAGGGGCTTTTCTTTTTGTAGAGACGTTCCGGCGGAACGTCTCTACACCACCGAGGCAACCGAAAAACGCTATCGGGAGACAGGACACGCTGCGATGAGCAAACCGATCAACCGCTGCGAATGGGCCAGGACCGAACCCTCTATTGCGTATCACGACCAGGAATGGGGCGCGCCCGTGCACGACGACCGGAAATTATTCGAGTTTCTCGTGCTCGAAGGCGCGCAGGCCGGGTTGAGTTGGGAGACCATCCTGAAGAAGCGCGAGAACTACCGCCGCGCGTTTGACGGCTTCGACCCGGCCAAGGTAGCGCGCTATAACGCGCGCAAGGTCAGGCATCTACTCGCCGATCCCGGCATCGTCCGCAACCGGCTTAAGATTGAGTCTGCTATTCAGAACGCCCAGGCCTTCCTCGCCGTGCAGGAGGAGTTCGGCAGTTTCGACGCATACATCTGGCGCTTCGTCAATGGCCGGCCCATTCAGAACGCCTGGAAGACGCTCAAGCAGATTCCCGCCAAAACGCCTGTGTCGGAGGCGTTGAGCAAGGACCTGATCAAGCGCGGCTTTCGCTTCGTCGGCCCGACGATCGTGTACGCGCACATGCAGGCTACGGGCATGGTCAACGACCACACGGTGGACTGCTTCCGGTATAAGGCGGTACAAAAACTTGCCCGAGGCGAGTAGCGCACCCTACCGCGCGGGCAGTTTGGGCAGCGCCAGGTTGGGGCGGCTGTCAAACGACGGCAGGCGCGGCGGGTTGGCCTCCAGCAGTTTCAAGATCTCCTGGATCGTCCGCTCCAGCTGCGCGTCCGCGCCGCGCGCGTAATCCTGTGGGGTGTTGTCAATCTCAATGTCCGGCTCGGTCCCGTAGTTCTCCACGCCCCACTCCACGTCCTCGAACCAGAACGAGAACTCCGGTTGGGTCGTCACCGACCCGTCCACCAACGTGTGGCGCGGCCAGATGCCGATGACGCCGCCCCACGTCCGCTTGCCGAGCAGCGGCCCCAGCTTCAGCAACTTAAAGCCGTGCGAGAAGATATCGCCATCGGACCCGGCAAACTCGTTCGTCAAGGCGACGATTGGGCCAAGCACCGACTCGGCCGGATAGGGTCTGGGATGCTGGCCCCAGCGCGAAACGCCGTAGCCGAGGCGGCGGCGCGCGAGTTTTTCCAGGATCAGGGCGGAAACGTGGCCGCCCCCGTTGAAGCGCACGTCCACGATCAACCCCTCGCGGTCCACCTCGGCCAGATAACCCCGATGAAACTCCGCGTAGCCGCGCGGCCCCATATCCGGGATATGCACGTAGCCCACCCGCCCATTTGTCGCCTCGTGCACGCGCCGCCGGTTATCCTCGACCCATTCCCGATACCGGAGAGGAAACTCAGTCTTGAGGGCTTTCACCGTCGCCGGGCGCGCGGGCGCATCGCCTTCTCCGGCGAATGTGAGCGCCACCTCGTGGTCGGCCAGATTGACCAGGCAGGCCGAGGGCGAGAGGGTCCGGCTTAACCGCCGGCCGGCGACGGCGATGAGGCGATCTCCAACTTTGAGGTTAAGCCCGGCCCGCCGGAGGGGCGAATTGGCCTCCTCGTCCCACTCGTCGCCAGCGGCGATGTGGGTGATGCGCCAGGCATCGGCGGCAGCGTCGTATTCAAAATCCGCGCCCAGGTAGCCCTGGCTGTAGTTCGGCTCCGGGCGGTAATCGCCGCCCAGTTCGTAGCAATGGGAGGTGCCTAACTCGCCTTGCATTTCCCACATCAGGTCGGAGAATTCCGAGCGGCTGCTGACCCGGTCCACCAGCGGCAAATAGCGGTCGTGCACGGCCAGCCAGTCCACCTGCGACATATCCGGGGTCCAGAACTGGTCGCGCTGCAAGCGCCAGGCCTCGCGGAACATTTGCCGCCACTCCGCGCCGGGGACGACGGCGACCCGGACGCGGCTCAGATCAATCCAGCCGCTCTTGCGGTTAGCGCCGCCCTCGTCGCCAGGTTTCTCACCCGCCTTGAGCACGCGCAGGCGTCCCCCCGCGCGGTAAATCAGCAGGGCATAATCGCGCGACAGGCGAAAGTCCGTCATGCCGCCGAGGAAGTATTCTTCCTTCTGTTCTTCGAAGTTATAAAGGTACAGCGCGCCTTTCGCCGGCGGCGTGTCCGGCAGCCACGCTTGATTCAGCGCGCCCTCCACTGGATAGTGTGAATACAGGACTTTCCCCTCTTTCAAACCCAGGATGCGCCCGTAGCGCCCCTCGTCCACCGGGAACGCCACGATCCGCTCCTCGATGCCCTCCACGTCAATCTGGAGGGGCTTTTCTTCCTGGCCCTTGTCACCCCGCTCCGCGTCCTCGGGCGGCGGACTTTCCTTCTTCTCGGCCTCGCCGCTCGACTCCTTGGCTTTTGGCCGGCCTTCCCCTTCCTTCTTCTCCTCCTTCTCGGCTTTCAGCTTCGGCAGCGGGACAAAGGGCGAGGGCGTCTCTTTCTGTAATGTGATGAGATAAGGTCGCACGCCGCGCGGGAAATTCAAGTCAAAGTGCAGATTGTCGTACACGGGGTCAAAGTGCCGGTACGAGAGGAAGTACAGGTACTTGCCCTGCGGGTCGAAAGCCGGGGACACGTCGCGCAACACCGGGCGAGTGAGCGGGAAGGTCTCTTTGGTCTCAGCCTTCCACAACTTGAGCACCATCACTTGCAACGACACCGAAACGCTGTACGCCACCCACGCTCCGTCAGGCGACCAGTCGAAACCGGAGATAGGGGCGGACTTGCCCCGGTCAATCACGTGCAGTTCGCGGGTGGTCAGATCGAGGCAGATGATCTCGTAGCGGTGGTTGCTGAAGACGATTTGATCCTTCTTCGGGTTGACCGCCAAGTCGGTGGGCCGCCCGATGTCCAGGCCGGCCAGGATTTCCGGCGCCCGCTGGTCGTCGGCGTGAAAGATGACAAAGGCCTCCTCGCCGCCCGCGTCGGTGACGGCGATCAACCGCTGGCCATCGCCGCTTGCGCCCCGCCCAGCGGGGTTCAGCCATTCCACCAGCCGGTAGCGCACGCCCGCCTCGGGCGGCTCGCCGTGCGGCAGCACCGCGCCCTCCCAGTTGGCAAAGGTGAACAGATGGCCGCGCGCGGTGATCGCCAGGGCCTGCCCTTTGGGGTGTGGCGCCCAGTCGTCGAGGTACTTCCCGGCATTCACAAACTTGCGGCTGCGTTGAGTCTGCGGCGAGTGAAACTCGACTGGGATGAGCGCGCTGCGGTCGCTGGCCGGGTCGTAGAGATAGAGATCAGCCCCGGCGTGGTAGACAATCCGTTGTCCATCGGTAGAGGCATTGCGCGCGTAGAAGTCGGCGTGGTCGGTGTGGCGCCGCAAATCCGCGCCCGAGGGGAGACAAGAATACAGGTTGCCGACTCCCTCGTGGTCAGAGAGAAAATAAATACGCTCGCCGAGCCACATGGGGGAGGTCAGATTGCCTGGCAACTGCGCCAGGGGCCGGAAATTCCCATCGCCTTCCTGGTCAATCCACACCTGACCGGCCGTCCCGCCCCGGTAACGCTTCCACCGCGCCGGGTCGCCCGTGTTGCGGCCAATGACGCGCCGACCGTCCGGGCCAAAAGTCAGGGCGCGCGCCGGGCCCAGGTTGAGCCGCTCCGGCGGGCCGCCCTGGGTCTCCACGGTGTACAGGTATAGCAGGGCCGGGAACGGCTGCCCGGCGTTATTGGCAAACAGGATTTTGCCATCCGCCGTCCAGCCGACCGTCTGGCACAGACTGCCGCCGAGGTAGGTGAGGCGCGTGGGCCGCCCCCCGGCGGCCGGCATGAGGTAGACCTCCGGCTGCCCTTCTTCGCGTCCGACGAAGGCCAGTTGAGCGCCGTCGGGCGAAAGGCTGGGGCGCGTGGCTGCGCCGAGGCCAGACGTCAACCGCCGGGCAACGCCGCCCGCCGCCGGGATGGTCCACAGGTCGTCCTCGCAGACGAAGACGACGGTGTCACGATGTAGCGTGGGATGGCGATAATAACCGGAAGGCATAGCGACCCCGTCCGAAAAAATCTCAAGCAGTGTAGTGTGCACGCAAACGTTGTCAGGCAACCCCGTTCTGCCGCAGTTGCACTGCGGCAGGGCCGCCGTCAGCAGTGCAACTGCTGACGAACTTTGCGTGCACACGAAGTGTAACCGCAACGGCGAAATTGTCAACTTTCATGTTACAATCCCGCCACTGGAGGCTCAATGTTCGACCGCGAACTGACTGAGATTGCCAACCGCATCACCGCTATCCTGACCGATCTCGGCGTCCCCGACGCGGGCGAGGTCAGGTGGCAGCCCACACCCTTCGCAGGTCAGTGGGGGATGGGGACGAACATCTGCTTTCAAGCCGCCGCCGCCGAAGCCAAAAGCGGCCGGAAGGGGAACGTGGCCGCGCGGGCGCAGGAACTTGCGCAAATCGTCGCAGAGCAATTGGGAACTCCGCCAGGCTTTGCGCGCCTGGCGGCGGAGAAGGCTTACCTCAACGTTTATTTTGACACGGCGACTTACGCAGCGCGCGTCGTGGGCGAGGCCATCGTGGGCGGCCCCGACTTCGGGCGGGGCGCGCCTAAAGGCGAGCGGTTGATGGTCGAGTACGCCCAGCCGAATACACATCACTCGTTTCACATCGGCCACGCGCGCAATGCGATCCTGGGCGAAGTGCTCGCGCGGCTGGTCGAGTTCGCCGGATTTGAGACCATCCGCGCCTCGTACCCCGGCGACATGGGCCTGACCGTCATCACCTGCGTGTGGGCCTACGACAAGGTTTTCAAGGGACAGGAGCCGGCGGGCGTGCACGAGCGCGGGCGGTGGATTGCGAAGGTTTACCACGAAGCGCATAAGTTGGTCACGCCCGCAGAAAACGAGACGCCTGAGGCGAAAGCCCAGCGCGAAGCCTACGACGCCGAGCGGCGCGAGTGGAACCGCCGCTGGGACGCGGGCGATCCCGAGGTGCGCGAACTGTGGCGCACGACGCGCCAGTGGAGCCTCGACGAACTGGACGACATTCTGCGCCTGCTCGACGTCAAGATGGACGTGTTCTTCTACGAGAGCGAGGTGGACGAGCCGAGCAAGGCGATTGTGGACGAGCTGATCGCCAAAGGCGTCGCCGACGACGAACGGCCCCGCGGCGGCGCGGTCATCGTCAGGATTGACGAAAAACTCGGCTTGAAGAAAGAAAAGTATCGCACGAACGTCATCCTGCGCAGCGACGGCACGACGCTGTACCTGACCAAGGACCTCGCGCTCGCCAAAGTGAAGTTCGAGAAGTATCACGTGGACCGCTCGATTTACGTGGTTGACACCCGCCAGAGTTTGCACCTGCAACAGGCGTTCAAAATCCTGGAATTGTGGGGCTTCCCCCAGGCGGCCAAATGCTACCACCTGGCTTACGGCACGGTGAGCCTGCCGGAGGGCGCGATGTCCTCGCGCAAGGGCAACGTGGTCTATTTCATGGACGTGCTGGAAGAGGCCGACCGGCGGGTGCTGAAGATCATCGCCGAAAAAAATCCTGACTTGCCCGAGGCCGAGCGGCCCGCCGTCGCCCGACAGATCGGGTTAGGGGCCATCGTGTACACGATGATCGCGGTGGACACGACCAAAGACATCGTGTTTGACTGGGAGGCGGCGCTCAGTTTCGAGGGCAAATCCGCGCCGTACCTCCAGAATGCGCACGTCCGCGCCAACAGCATCCTCAAGAAAGCGGGGGCCATCCCGGCCGAGGCCAGTTTTGACTACGCGCTGACCGCCCACGAGATCGAGCTGATTGACCTGATGGCCCGCTTCCCGGCGGTCGTCCAGCAGGCGGCGCTCGATTACAAGCCCCTGCACATGGCGAACTACGCCTACGAGTTCGCCAGGACCTTTCACAGCTTCTACCACGTCGTCCCCGTGCTCCAGGCGGAGACTGAGTCGATCAGGAATGCGCGCCTGCGCCTCGTCGCCGCCGCGCGGCAGACGCTAGCCAACGCGCTGCGGCTGCTGGACATTCCGGCGCCGGAGGTCATGTAAACGTGTTGCGTGTTGCGTATTACGCCGCCCAGCCTTTACGGAATACGCAATACGGAATACGCAATACGTCCCCTATGTTATACTTCCGCCCGTTCGCCAACCCCCCCATCTACGAGGAAAACCAGTTCTATGACCCGTACCCGCGTTCTCATCATGGGCGCCGCCGGGCGCGACTTCCATAATTTCAATACCGTCTACCGTGACGACGACGCTTACGAGGTCGTCGCCTTCACCGCCACGCAGATTCCTAACATCGAGGGGCGCGTTTACCCGGCCGAACTGGCCGGGAAACTTTATCCTCAGGGCATCCAAATTTATCCCGAAGGCGATCTCCTCCACCTCATTCACGATTTACAAGTTGACGAGGTGGTTTTTTCGTACAGCGACGTGCCACACACTTACGTGATGCACCAGGCCTCCCAGGTGCTGGCAGCGGGCGCGGATTTCAAGCTGCTCGGCCCGCAGAGCACCCAGATCAAATCCACGAAGCCAGTCGTCTCTATCGGCGCGGTGCGCACTGGCAGCGGCAAATCGCAGACCACCCGGCGGGTGGCCGAAGCGCTGAAGGCGCTCGGCTACACCGTCGCCGCCATCCGCCATCCCATGCCCTACGGCAACCTCATCGCGCAGAACGTCCAGCGCTTCGCCGATTACGACGACCTGGACGAATACCAGTGCACGATTGAGGAGCGCGAGGAATACGAGCCGCACCTGGACCGGGGCGTGGTTGTCTTCGCCGGCGTGGACTACGAGAAGATTCTCCGCCAGGCCGAAGAGGAAGTGGACATCATCCTGTGGGACGGCGGCAACAACGACCTACCCTTTTACAAGCCCGACCTGCACATCGTCGTCGCCGACCCGCACCGCCCCGGCCACGAGTCCTCCTACCACCCCGGCGAGGCCAATGCCCGCATGGCAGACGTGATTGTGATCAACAAGGTGGATACGGCGGACAACAAGAACGTGTTGGCCGTCCGCGAGGCGCTCCGCCAATTGAATCCCAACGCGACGGTGATCGAGGGCGCCTCCCCCTTGACGGTGGACGACCCGGCGGCCATTCGCGGCCGGAAGGTGCTGTGCATCGAAGATGGCCCGACGCTCACGCACGGCGAGATGGCCTACGGCGCGGCGTGGGTAGCGGCCCGGCGTTTCGGGGCGGCTGAGATTATTGACCCGCGCCCCTACGCCGTCGGCTCCATCGCCGCGACCTATCAAAAATACCCGACAACCGGCGCGGTTCTCCCGGCGATGGGCTATGGGGACGCACAAATCCGCGAGCTGGAGCAGACCATCAACGCCGCGCCGGCCGACCTGGTGCTCGTCGGCACGCCGATTGACCTGCGCCGCATCCTCCGGCTCGACCGCCCGGCCCAGCGCGTGCGCTACGATTTGCAGGAGATCGGCAGGCCGACGCTGTATGATTTGCTGAGAGAGAAGTTTGGGGAAAAGGGGTAATTGGTAAGTAGTAATTACAGCTTACCAATTACCACTCAAGTTACTTGCGGGTTTTAGCCCAGGCGTCCTGAGCCAGCGCCACGTACCGCTCCGGGCCGAGAATTTCCATGAGCAGCGCCGTCGTGTTCATCTCGGCGGCTTGCCACAGCCAATCTACTTTCAGCCAGAAACCGGGCAAGACGCGGGAGCGATAAAAGCCCTCCGCATCCGTCAGCGCCGGTTGATATCGCCCGTGCTCGTCCAGCCGGTAAAAATAAGCGCGGCGGCGGTTGGGGCGCGGGTCAATAATCCAGTATTCGGGGATGCCGGCGGCTTCGTACTCGTAAAACTTGTCCTCGCGGTCGGTCGTGACGCTGTCGTCGGAGACAACTTCAATCGCCAAATCCGCCGGGCCGTCAATGTGGTCCGCCACAACTCGCACCAAATTGCTGCTGGCAATGAATATCACATCGGGTTCACGCCCGGAACTGCCCGGCAGCTTCATTTGCAATGGTCCGGGGTAAACGCTCCCCAAAGCCGCCAAATCAACAAACCCGCCAATGAGCGTTGAGAGGAATGTCACAATGACTTGGTGAGATAGAGAGGCCAATGAATATACCAGAACCTCCCCCCTGACCCACTCGGCATGAACTTCCTCTCGGAGCGCCCATGCCAGAAATTCCTCGTAAGTCATCGCGGGTCTCGGCAGTCTCGTGACAACCATGACGAACTCCTTTGAACTATCTTCCATAGAGGTTAAGATTTGCTTTTTGAGTCTGGCGTCAACGGATAAGCATCGGATAAACGGATAGGGCGCGGCAAATCCGTTTATCCGTTTCGTATCCGTTGACACCGAGTCAAAACCACTTTTAATCTCTACAGTTATAATAGCACACAGCCCAAACAATCGCTCAACTCTCTAACCTCCCCACTCTTACTATGAAACATTTCCTCCACATCGCTGACTACTCGCCTTCCGAACTTCAACACCTGTTTGACCTCGCCGTCAAACTCAAGAAGGAATGGCGGCGCGGAGGCAATAAGCCCCTGCTCAAAGGCAAAGTGCTGGGCATGGTCTTTCAAAAGCCCTCGCTCCGCACACGCGTCTCGTTCGACATGGCGATGCGCCACCTGGGCGGCGACGCGCTCTACCTCTCGCCGAATGAAATCGGG
>DAOTXG010000561.1:0-5928 GCA_034435515.1 Anaerolineales bacterium | reverse complement strand
CATTCGCCGAATTTGGGGTTGAACTGCGCGACAGCCTGAACGCGGTCGCAGCGGCGGTGTTCGACCACGGCGATTCGCCGCTGCGACCGCGTTCAGGCTGTCGCGCAGTTCAACCCCAAATTCGGCGAATGCCCGCGCTATCAGCGGGAAGTCAAAATCTTTGAGCTCCAGTCGAACTACCTCGCCACGCTGCGCGGTGCGCTCGGCTTCGTCCTCGCTCACCAGGCGCACGCCCATTTCTTTTTGCACGTAGTCCAGGTCGTCGTTGAAGGTGCGCGCGGCGGAGGGGGTGGCGTAGAGCGTTCCGCCGGCGAGGATGTGGTCGCGTGCGGCCCACTGGCTCGGCCCACCGCCCATGAGATAGCCCGTGAGCAGGACCGCTTCGCGCCGTGCCGTGGCCAGTTTGAGCCGACGGTTGACCATCATCGTCGGCGAGGGCATGACGAACTTGTAACCGTTTTCGAGGTCGAGCGCGGAGTCGTAGAGGAAAATGTCCTGCGTGCCCGTGCCGACGTCGACGGCGAGGACTTTCATGCAGACATTATAAAACAAGAAACTGAGGGAGTTCAAGGAAATAAAGGAACTCAGGAGTTCCCTGAGTTCCTATGAGTTCCTTGCTTTTCTATTTCCCGAGCGCCTTCAGCATCTCCTCGACGCTCGTGAACTTCAGGCGCGGCTGCCCGGCGGCTTTGCCGCGCGCCAATTCCAGCTCGTCCAGTTTCAGCCAGTCGGTGAAGGAGAAATATTGGGGCTGGCGCTCGTGGACGAGTTTTTCCACGCACTCCCATTCGGGCTGGGAAGGGTGGAGCACCGCGCCTTTCGCCCGGTCTTCCAACATGCAGTTGACCGTCTCTACCGAGTCAGGCTTGTTCGTGCCGATCACGCCGCTCGGCCCGCGCTTGATCCAGCCGGAGGCGTATTCACCCACGCGCGGCTGTTTCGTTTCGGGGTCTATCACCCGCCCCTTCTCGTTCAGAATCACGCCCCAGCGGTCGTTGAACGGCACGTCGGGCAGCGGCACGCCGCGATAGCCGACCGAGCGGAACACCAGGCCGACGGGCAGTTCTTCAAATTGATCGGTGGCTTTAGCGTTGAGGGAGCCGGTCTCGCTCGCGGTGAGCACGTTTTTGACCAGCCTCATCCTGACCACCCGGTCCTCTTCGTCGCCAATCAGCTCGACCGGAGAGACGAGGAAGCGGATGACGAGCCGGCGCGACTTGCCGCTCGGCTGGCGCCGGGCATAGCTCTGCAAAATCTCCACCTTTTTCAGCAGGCTGCGGTCGGCGCTATTGGCAATGGTGGCCCGGCTCAAGTCGTCTAACTCGACTTCCTCAGGCCGGGTGAACACGTCGGCGTCCTGCATCTCGCCGACTTCTTTGATTTCGGGGTTGGTGAAGGCCGCCTGCGCCGGGCCGCGCCGGCCTAACAAATACACTTCCTTGATTTTGCTCTGGCTTAAGGCGTCGAGCGCGTAATCGGCGATGTCCGTCGCCTTCAATTCTTCAGGGGTACGGCAGAGGAGGCGGGCCACGTCAATCGCCACGTTGCCCACGCCGACCACCGCCGCCCGCTCCTGCGAGAGGTCGAACTTGAGATCCCGGTAATCAGGATGGCCGTTGTACCACGCCACGAACTCCGTGGCCGGGTGGCTGCCCGCCAGGTCCTCGCCGGGAATGCCCATGCGGCGGTCGGTCTGCGCGCCGGTGGCGTAGAGGATTTGGTGATAGTGCTCACGCAGGTCGGCCAGCGTGAGATGCCGGCCGAACTCGACGTTGCCGTAGAAGCGAAAACGCGGACTGGCGGCGATCTGCGCGTAGGCCTTGACGACGGTCTTGATCTTCGCGTGGTCCGGCGCCACGCCGCCGCGCACCAGGCCGTAGGGCGTCGGCAGGCGGTCGAACATGTCAATTTCGACGTTCAGCCCGACCTGCTTGAACAGGTGCTCGGCGGCGTAGAAGGCCGCCGGGCCGGAGCCGACGACCGCCACGCGCAAGGGGTGAGATTCAGAGCCGGGTTGAGTCATAGCGCACTCGCTGACTATTCTCCAATGATCTGCGTTTCCAACGTTTCGATTTCGCCGCGCAGCTCGCCGAGCAGGGCCTTGACGATGTCGCCGATGGATACGATGCCGACCAGCCTGCCTTTGTCCAGCACGGGCAGGTGGCGGAAGCGCTTGAAGGTCATCGTCTGCATGACCGATTCGATGTCGTCCTGCGGCGAGGCGACGATGACTTTGCGGGTCATCACCTCGCTCACGCGCCGGGCCTGAATATCCTCCCCCCGAGCCACGGCGCGGATGAGATCGCGCTCCGAGATGATCCCGACCAGATTCCCCGCCTCGGCTTCGTTCATCACGACCAGCGCGCCGATGTTGAACTCGACGAGCAGACCAATCGCCTCTTTGAGCGATTGTCCGGCGCGGACGGTGACGACCTTCGTCCCCTTGGTGGCAAGGATGTTTTCGATTTTCATAGGACGCCGCCTTTCACAGATAAGACGTCGACGATTATAGCCTCCAAAGCCTTCTTCGTGGGAGTGCCAATTGTCACTGTCCTTGCCCGACAAACGGCGGGGTGGACTGCGCCAGCCGTGCCCCCTCACCGCCGCGAGTAAATGAAAATGCCCACGATAATCACCAGGACCCCCAGCGCCACGCCACCGGCCTGAAACCCCCCGAACAGCGGACGCTCGGCGCCGAAGTGGCTGCCGATGCCGAGGATGTCCGCGAAACCAGTCACGTAACAGACGACTACGCCGGTCGCCATCAGCCGCACTCCCACGTCCTCGCGCAGGCGGCGAGGCGTAGCCCGGTGGCGCGTCGCGTACATATAAATGTAAGCCCCGCTCGTCATGAGCGTGATCCCCATGAGAAATACGGCTATTTGTACGATGCCGATGCCCGGCGTGCGGCCCAGGCGGATGAGCTCGGGGAA
Source organism: Anaerolineales bacterium (assembly GCA_034435515.1). Classification (GTDB taxonomy): domain Bacteria; phylum Chloroflexota; class Anaerolineae; order Anaerolineales; family UBA6663; genus DATDRS01. The sequence goes on along the minus strand of DAOTXG010000561.1, from coordinate 2,995 downwards.
GACGCCGATGCCGAAGACGGAGAAGCCGAAGACAATCAGGCCGACGCTCGTTCGGGCTAAGCGGCTGGCGCTCGGATCGTGAGGCGTCATAGCGTTCGCGCCAGTCAGGCGGGCAATCCCCGGCGCAGCAGCTCGACCCAGTTCATCCCCAGGATGCCGGCCACCTCCGCCTCCGCATAACCGCGTGACTGGAGGGCCGCGCCGATCTTTTGCAGGTCGGCCACGGTGTCAATCTCGGCCGGCGTGCTTTCCAGGCCGAAGCCGCCGTCGAAGTCGGAGCCAAGGCCGACGTGCGCCGCGCTGCCCGTCACCTGGCAGACGTGATCAATCATCGCCGTCACGTCGGCGAGCGTCACCGCCGCTTTGCCCTCGCTCGCCTGCCAACCCGGCTTCAGGAACCGGTTGAAGGGCACAATGCCCATCACGCCTCCGCGCTCGGCCAGGCGGCGGATCATCGCGTCGGTGAGAAAGCGCTCTGGGCGCGCGGCGCCGTTCAGACGCGCGCGGGGGTTGGCGTGCGAGGCGATCACCGTCCCCTCGAAACGGTCGAGCGCCTCGAGGCAGGCTTCGTCGGAGAGATGCGAGAGATCGAGGATCAGCCCGAGGCCGGCCATCACGTCGAGCAGGCGGCGGCCTTCCGGGGTGAGCGGCCCCGGCTCGCCGGTCCCGCCCGCATAGCGCGTCCCCGACCACGCCGGCCCCACAATCCGCACGCCGCGCTCCATCCACCACTCCGCCTCCTTCGGCTCGCGGATGCCATCCGCGCCCTCCATCAACGGCACCAGGCCGACGCGCCGCCGGGACAGATCGTCACCCTCCCAGGTCGCCAGCGCCTGCTCCAAATCGCCGCGCCCGCCGATGAGCGTGAACTGTTCGTGCTCGTCCGCCAGACGCCGATAGTAATCCAGCTGCGTGGCGTACAGGCGGTGCGCCTCGTTCGCGTCGGCGTAGGCCAGCGCGTCCCAGGCGCCCATCTTTTTGCGCGCGGGTGAGACGAAAAGCGCGCCGAACACGATGGCGACGTGGCCGAGCAAGTACTCGCTTAACCCGATGAGCGTGTTGCCGTTGCGGGCAATCGTCTCGCTCCCTCGCTCCGCCTCGCGCGTGGCGAGGGCCGAGCGGGAGTAGTCGCGCCCGAAGGTGAGCGCGTTCCAGGCAAGGTCTTCGTGAGCGTCAACGATGAGGTGCATCCGGTCTCTCCTTCCGCGCCGCCAGCTGCGCCCGTATCTCCGCGTGCTTTTCCCGGGTGATAGGATACAGGTAAACGGCGATGAAACTCAAGAGCATAATGGCCGCGCCCGCCGGGCCGACGAGAATCCGCAGGGCCAGCAGCACCTGTTCCGGCTGCGCCGGGGCCGGCTGGCCGGGGACGGCTCGGATGTAGCCGACGTAGTCTAGCACCTGGCCGGAGATAAACAGGCCCAGCGAGAGGCCCAGCTTTTGCAGGAACACGAAGAAGCCATAGAACACCCCTTCGCGCCGCTGCCCGGTTTCCAGCTCGTCCAGCTCGATCACATCGGGGATCATGCTCCAGGGGACGAGATAGGCCACCGCCAGCCCGGCGCCGGCGACGACGGCCAGCGCGAAGACCAGGGCAGTCTGCCCCGGCTGGACGAGGAACAGGCCAAGCAGCACCAACACGAACACCGCCCCGCCGAGGTAGTAAATATTTTGCTTGCCGATGCGCTCGCAGACTCTGGTCCAGATGAGCACCCACACAAAGCCCGAGAACTGGAGCGCCAGCAGGACAAAACCGAACACGCGGGTGTCCATTTGGACCCAGTCTTTGACGTAAATGAAAAGGTTGTTCTGGACGAACTGGATGGTGAGCCACGAGAGCATGTAGATGACGGTGACGAGGATGAAAGCCCGGTTGCTGAAGGCGATCCGCAGCCCGTCGAGGAAGCCCGGCCCCTCGGAGGCGGACGGAGTGGCCGTGTGTTCCGGTTCACGCGTGCCGAAGAAGGTGATGAAGCACGGCGTGATCAGGAAGAAGGCCCACACCCCGGCGCTGACGGCGTTGCCCGTGTAAGGATCGTCGAAGGCGCTGACGATCTGCGTGTGGAAGAACACGGCCAGCACACTGCCGAGAATGGAAAAGCTCATGCGGACGGAGGTCAGGCTGGTGCGTTCGTCGTAGTCGCGGGTGAGTTCGGGCGTGAGCGAGACGTAGGGCACGTTGACGGCGGTGATGGCGGTGTCAAGCAGCAGCCCGACGACCAGGTAATACCAAAATTTCGCGCCCTCGCTCAGCGGCGGGACAATCCAGTGGAGGAAAAACGCCAGCCCGAACGGGATAGCGGCGAACAACAGCCAGGGGCGGCGGCGGCCCCAGCGGGTGACGGTCTTATCGGTGAGCCAGCCGACGACCGGGTCGTTGACCGCGTCCCAGATTTTGGCGACGAGGAAGACGCTGCCCGCGGCCGCCGGGCGCAGGCCGGCGACGTTGATAAGGAAGTCGAAGATAAAGAAGCCGTTGACGCCGGCGACAATCGCCGGGCCGAGATCGCCCGCGCCGTAGGCGAGCTTGGTGGCCAGCGGGAGTTTGTCATGGGTGACTGTGTCCAACAGGTCGTCTCCTTGATCCGTGGTGCGTGGTGCGTGGTCCGTTTTATGCCTGGCTTAGCACACTGCGCTATTACGGCATGGGCGGATTGTCGAGCAGGTCAGGCAACGGAACACGCACCACGCACCACGCTCAATGTTGCATTTCCGTCGCTAACTGCCTCCATCCCGCATCGTCCTCGCCGGGGATGAAGGGGTGATAAAGCGTAACCCGGTCGAGCAGCCCCGCGTAGCGTTCTTTCAGCGGCGCAGCGAGCGCGGCCAATCCCTTGAAGCGGTCCGGCGACGGCGCGACGACGGCAAAGGTGTGCAGCATCTCGTCGGTAATCAACGCGGGCAGGGCCTCCCACTGGCCGCGCGCGGCGAGGGCCGAGAGTTCCTCGCCGGTCTTTTCCCAGCCGTGATGCGCCAGCACGGCGCGGTACGACGG
>DAOTXG010000560.1:0-8954 GCA_034435515.1 Anaerolineales bacterium | reverse complement strand
AGGGATGGGCTTCGCCGCTCTGGCCGTGGTGGGGCTGGCCTATTCGCTGATCACCCCGCGCGGCTTCAAAGACCCCCGGCGCAAGAGCGACATCGCCAGCAAGCGCAACAGCCCCAGCGGCAAGTTGTGGCGTTTTGTTAAGTGGGTGTGGCCGTGGGCGCTGCTCGCCGGGCTGGGGTACTGGATGTATAGTGACCCCGAGGTCCTCAATGTCGTCCTGATCATCGTCACCTTCGTGGCACAGATTGTCTTCGCGCTGTTCTACGCCATCATCCAGTTCGTCGCCATCTTCTGGTTCATGGCCCGCTCGAAGGTGGAGACGATCAAGCCGGAAGACCCTAAGACGGTCACGTTCAACGACTACTGGGGCCAGCCCACGCTGCTCCGTCTGGTGAAGCAATGGATCACCTTGCTCTCCGACCGCGAGCAGTTCGCCAAGATGGGCGGCAAATACATCAACGGCATTCTGCTCTACGGCCCGCCGGGCACGGGCAAGACGATGTTGGCAAAGGCGATGGCGGGCGAGGTCGGCATCCCGTTCATCTCCATCGAAGGCTCCGGCTTCCGCGCCATGTTCTGGGGCGTGGACGTGCTCAAGATGATCTGGTTCTGCGGCAAGGCCAAAAAACTGGCGCGCGAGTATGGCGCGTGCATTGCCTACATTGACGAAATTGACGCCGTCGCCATGAGCCGCGGCGGGGTGATGGGCGGGCAGACGACCATGATGGGCGGCATGATGGGCATGGGCGGCTCCGGCTCGCTCACCCGCCTGCTGTACGAGATGGATGGCATCGGCGAGCAGTCGCGCGGAGAAAAGATTAAGGCCCGCCTTTACCGGCTCTTCGGCAAGACCCCGCCAGTGCGCAACTGGCACGTGCTCTACATGGGCTCCACCAACCGCCCGGACGTGCTCGACCCCGCCCTCCTGCGCCCCGGCCGTTTTGACCAGAAGATCGTGGTGGACACGCCCGACCGCGCCGGGCGGCGCGAGATCATCAAGGGCTACCTGGGCAAGGTGAAGTACGACGAGACGGTGAACGTCGAGGCCGTCGTCGAGGACACGCCCAACGCGACCCCGGCTCAAATCGCTGCGGCGATCACGAAGGATGCGGTGCGGATTGCCCTCTTCAAGGGCCGGGAGCGAATTGCTCAGCAGGATATTGACCTGGCCTTGCAGGAACAGCGGATGGGCATCGAACAGCCTATCGAAGAGTGGGACGACGAGCAAAGGCGGCAGGTGGCTTATCACGAGGCTGGCCATACCGTCGTTCAGCACTATCTCATGCCCGAGCAGCGCATTGTGCGCGTGAGCATCATCCGCCGGAGCGGGTCGCTGGGCTACATGCTGCCGGTGGACCGCATCGAAGTTTACACCGCGCCGCTGCGCCGCTTTGCCGCGGACATTATGGTGGCGATGGCCGGGCACGTGGCGACCAAACTCCACATGGGCGAATACTGGACGGGCGCTTCGTCCGACTTCAGCATGATCCGCCGCAACATTTGGGCGCTGTACTCGCTCGGCTATTTTGGCCCGCCGGTGCGCGGTTGGGAAAATGGAGGCGCGAGCGGCATCCCGGCTAACGCCGATCCACTCATCGAGCGGTTCTGGAAAGTCTTGGAAGACCAGACCGAGCAACTGCTGCGCCAGCACGCCGGCGAGATGGAAGCGCTCACGCAGGCCCTGCTGGAGAAGAGCGAGCTCTCCCACGACGAGGTGATGGCCCTGCTGGGGGACAACGGCTGGCGCGACCCGCGGGCGTTGAACGCGCCGCGCGAGCCGAAGCGCTTGCCTCAGCCCGCGCCCATGCCTTTGCCCGTGCCGGCGGCGGTTGTGAACGAGTCGCCCACGACGACTGCTATGGCCTCCGCTGGCGGCGACGGGCCAGACCTGCTCGCCGACACGCAGCCGATGCGCCCCGTCGCGCGCATGGTCCCGCCCCCGGTACCCCCCGCGGCGCAGCGCTCTGCCGGGACCGAGCCGAAGAAGGTGATCCACCTGCCTGGTTCAATCGCGCGCATGGCCGCGGGCCGGGCGAAGAGCGACTCACTCGGCGCTGAGGACGCCTCGCCCGAGTCGCCGCCCGCTCCCCCCGTGCGGAAGGCCGCGCCGAAAAAGAACGGCCAGGCGAGTAAAGGTGGCACAGGGAAGGGGAAGAAGAAGAAGTAAAACGTAAGGAGTAAAACGTAAAAAGTAACGCCGCTGGCACACTTGTGACCAGCGGCGTTTTTCGTTTTAGGATTTGGACGCTTCGCGTGGGATTGGCGTCTTCCCTCACTCCCACGACCAGAACCCCACCCAGCCCGGGGCGATGAAGCGCGGCTCCAAACCACCAGAAGCCGCTACCACCCAGATGCCAGGGTCTTCACTCCCGTTGTAGGCTGAGACCACCAGGTTCTTGCTGTCCGGGCTCCAGATGGTCAGCGATTGATGATATTGATCAAAGTAGGGCAACACCTGGAGGAAGCGCTCGGTGGGGAGGAAGAGCGGCACGACCGCGCGGACGCTCCCGCTGCTTGCATCCATGACGCTCAGGCTCCAGGCCAGGAAGGCCTCGGCCTGGCGGGAAGGCTGGCCAGGCTCGGGAGTGGGAGGGTGGATAATTTTCGGGGCGAAATAGGCGATGGATCGGCTGTCGGGCGACCAGAAGAACGCGCTGACCTTCTCGTCCTTCAATTCCACCGGTTTTCGTTTCGCGTCCGGGTCCACGACGGTGAGCTGCCCATCGAATAACCCTTGGGCGCTGATCTCACCCGCAATGTAGGCGATGCGCTGGCCATTGGGACTCCAGGCAAAAGCAATATTGCCTTCATATTCGGCGACGGCCTCCGGCGTGTTGCCGGCGGCGTCGGTGAGCAGCAGGGCCGCCTGGCCCGCGGGCGTTTCGCCCGCCACCAGCATCCGGCTGCCGTCCGGCGAATAGGCGGGCGCTTTGAAGAGCGTGGGCCGGATGCTCAACCCCTGTTCCGTCACCGTCTCGTCCAGGCGCAGAATCGAGAGCCGGTCCTCGGCGGCGCCGCCCGCATGGATCAGCAGCGAGTGGCTGTCGGGGGCCCAGGTCCAGTAATAGGGCGAGCCGACGTCGAGCGTCTCGGCCTGGCCGCCAGCGGACGAGACGACCTTCAGCGCCAGGTTGCGCGAAGGGGTATCGGAGAGAAAACTCACCCGCCCGCTGTCGGGCGACCAGTAATAGTAGATGAGGAGGTCAGTGCTGGAGTAGGCCTCGACCAGGTTTTGGCCGTCTTTGCCGGCCACAAACAGGCCGATTTTTTCAGGGGCCTCGCCCTGTCGGCCGCTGAATCCGGCGAAGGCAAGCGAGTTGCTGTCCGGCGACCAGATGGGAAAACCGTAAAAGAGATAATCGTCGCCGAGGCGGGCATCCGTCGTCACCGAGGTAGGGTCGCCGCCGCTCTGGTCAACTGTGTAGATGTTGCCATCCGCGCCCAGATAGGCGATCAACCCGGCCTTGCGCTCAAAAGCCTTGAGCAGGTCGCTCTGCGGCAGGCGGACGCCTTGACAGGCCGTCGTCAACAGAGCCAGAACCACCACCATCCCTGGGAACCAATATTTCTTTTTCATGGCGACACTGCCTTTCTTTACCTATACCCACCACGATCCACGCCAAATACGAACTGAATTGTTAAGATTGTAGCACAGCCTGGATAAATGTCAGTAGTCATTTTGACTGAGAATTGGATAAGAAAAGCGGGGTCTTCACCCTCCCACGGGGAGGCTGTGACGCACTGGCGTGCGTCACTACAAGCGGACGCACTGGCGTGCGTCACTACAAACGACTACAAACGGGTATGTGACAGGCGGCGCAATCCCCGTCGCGCGCCGCCTGTCACTCGTCACTTTTCGGCCCAGGCTGGGATAGGCCGACAGCAGAGCACCAGTTCTTTGGCGGCCTGCACTTCGTCCAGCCGTCCCACAGGGGTGCTGTGTGGCGCGCTCTTCAAAAGATCGGGCTGGGTGTGCGCCTCCTCTGCGATTTGGATCAGCGCATGGGCAAAAGCCTCCAGCGTCTCTTTGGTTTCGGTTTCGGTCGGCTCGATCATCAACGCTTCGCGGACGATGAGTGGAAAGTAGTTGGTCGGGGGATGGTAGCCGTAGTCCATCAGCCGCTTGGAGACGTCGAGCGCGTGCACGCCGGGGGCGTCCGCCCAGACGCCTTCGGTTACGAATTCGTGCATGCAAATCCGGTTGTACGGGATTTTGTAGGCGCCGCGCGTTTTGGCGAGCAGGTAGTTGGCGTTGAGGACGGCGTTCTCGGAGTTGCCGCGCAGGCCGCTGGCGCCGTGGACGCGGATGTAGGTGTAAGCCCGGACGTGCATCCCGAAGTTGCCGTTGAAAGCCTTGACCCGGCCAATGGATTTGGAGGGGGTAACCAGGCCGTAGAGCGGCGGCTCCTGCCCGTTGCCGTCGTCCACGATGGCGACCACCGGCGCGGGGAGGAAGTCCACCAACCTGGCAGAGACGCCCACCGGGCCGGCGCCGGGGCCGCCGCCTCCGTGCGGCGTGGAGAAGGTCTTGTGGAGGTTGTAGTGCATCACGTCGAAGCCCAGGTCGCCGGGGCGCGCGACGCCGACCATCGCGTTCATGTTCGCGCCGTCGCCGTAGACCAGCCCGCCGCAGTCGTGGACGGCCTGGACGACGGCCTCAATCTGCTCCTCGAACAGCCCGAGCGTGTTGGGGTTGGTGATCATCAGCCCGACCACGGTCTCGTCGCACGCGGCTTTGAGGGCGGCGAGGTCCACGTTGCCCCGGGCATCCGAGGGCAATTCCACGACGTGCAGGCCGGCCATGCTGGTGGTGGCCGGGTTGGTGCCATGCGCGGAGTTGGGGATGAGAATCTTGGTCCGCCGGGTCTCGCCGCGCGCCAGGTGGTAGGCGCGCATCATCAGCACGCCGGTAAACTCGCCGTGCGCGCCTGCCGCCGGCTGCAGGCTCACCCCCGCGAACCCGCCAATCTCTTTGAGCCATTCTTGCAATTGATACATGAGCGCCAGGTTGCCCTGCACGCTGTCCGGGTCCTGCAGCGGGTGGCTGTGCAGGAAGCCGGGCAGCCGGGCGGTGTCTTCGTTGAGGCGCGGGTTGTACTTCATGGTGCACGAACCCAGGGGGTACATATTCTGGTCAATCGAGTAGTTCAGTTTCGACAGCCGGGTGAAGTGGCGCACCACGGTCAACTGATCCACTTCGGGCAGGTCGAGGTCGGCGCGCAGCAGGTCGGCCGGCAGGTCGGTCGTCGGGACGTCCGGGTCAGGCAGGGAGACGCCCACGCGGCCCGGCGCGCCGAGGTCGTAGATAAGAGGCTCTGTCATAGTCAAGTCACTCCATTACGCAGTACGCAATACGTGATACGCAATACGCAATACGTGATACGTAATACGTATTGCGTGTTGCGTATTCCGTATCACTTAGTAATCTCCCCCAGCGCTTCTACCAGCAGCTCGATTTCCTCGCGGGTGTTCATCTCGGTCACGCACACCAGCATGTGATTTTTCAGGCGGGCGTAATCCTGACCGAGGTCGTAGCCGCCGATGATGCCCCAGTCGTCCAGCAGGCGGTGGTTGATCTCGCTCACCGGCCTGGGGCATTGGACGACGAACTCTTTGAAGAACGGCCGGGAGGCGTCCACCGCAAAGCCGGGCAGGCTGGCAATGCGTTGAGCGGCGTAGTGGCTCTTGTGCCAGCACAGTTCGGCCACGCGGCGCAGGCCGTTCTTGCCGAGCAGGGAGAGATAGACGGTCGCCGCAATCGCCATGAGGCCCTGGTTGGTGCAGATATTCGAGGTGGCCTTTTCGCGCTTGATGTGCTGTTCGCGGGTGGCCAGGGTGAGCACGAAGCCGCGCTGACCGTTCTTGTCGCGCGCCTCGCCCACCAGCCGCCCCGCCATCTTGCGCACATAGTCCTTGCGCGTGGCGAAGAAGCCGAGGTACGGCCCGCCGAAGGACAGCGGGAGACCCAGCGACTGGCCCTCGCCCACGACGATGTCCGCGCCGAACTGTCCCGGCGGCTTGAGCAGGCCGAGCGCGATCGGGTCGGCGACGACGCACAACAGCGCGCCCTGCGCGTGGACTCGCGCCGCCACGCCGGCCAGGTTTTCAATTTGACCGAAGAAATTGGGCGTCTGGACGACGAGGAGCGCGGTGTCCGCATCCACCCGGTTCACCAGCGCCGCCAGATCGTCGTCCTGCTCGTCGCCGGCGAGGGTCAGCCCGGCGCCCTGCGTATAGGTGCGCATCACGGCGCGATACTGGGGGTGGACGGCGGAGGAGAGGATGATCTTTTTGCGTTTCTCGCGGAAGTGGTGATAGGCCATGACGGCCGCTTCGGCCAGCGAGGTCGCGCCGTCGTAGTGCGAGGCGTTCGCCGCTTCCATGCCGGTCAGCGCGCAGATCATGCTCTGGTACTCGTAGATGACCTGCAGGGTGCCCTGCGAGATTTCGGGCTGGTAGGGCGTGTAGGCGGTGAGGAATTCGCCGCGCAGAAGCATGTGATTCACCACCGAGGGGCTGAAGTGGTTGTAGGCCCCCGCGCCGAGAAAGAGAGGGTAGCGCGGGGCGTGCGCGTTGATGTCCGCCAGTTCCATCAGTTCGCGCAGCGTCTCCATCTCCGAGAGCGGGCCGGGGAGATTCAGCCTGGGAAAGCGCACCCGCTCGGGCACGTCGGCGAACAGGTCTTCCACGTGGTTGACGCCGATGACCTTGAGCATCTCGGCGCGGTCAGTGTCAGTGTGGGGGTAATAACTCATAGGGGTCTCCTTGACTCAGGCGGCTCGCTCCTGGCAGTATTTCTCGTACGCCGCCGCGTCCATCAAGCCGTTCAGTTCGTCCGGGGCGCTGAGGGTGAACTTGATCATCCAGCCCTGACCGTAGGGGTCGCTGTTGACGACTTCAGGCGTGTTCTTCAAGTCCTCGTTGACGGCGGTAATGACGCCGCTGGCCGGCATGTTCACGTCCGAGGCGGCCTTGACGGACTCGACCGACCCCCAGGCCTCGCCCTGCTGGAACGTGCTGCCCACACCCGGCAGCTCCACGTACACAATATCGGAGAGCTGATCCTGGGCGTAGTCGGTAATGCCCAAGGTTGCGGTATCCCCCTCCACGCGCACCCACTCGTCGCTCTGGGTGTATTTCAGATCGGCGGGGAAGTTCATGGTCGTAGACCTCCTGTGGATAGAAAAAGATGAGTCTCAGAACGACGGCCGCCACGACCGGCAGCGCGGCGGCCGTGCGTCTCGGAAGCCAGGCCAAACAAAAAAGGACGCACACAGACAGCGGTGCGTCCTCTGTGCTGTACCTGAGAGATTCGCTGCAGCCAGCCGACCGGCCGCAGTTTGCCCCTTCGGTGCGGGAGGCGAGTCCCGGCTTTTCAGAGGGTCGTGGGCGCGGGGTCCTTTTACCTGAGAGATTCGCCGTGCGGCTGCTGACTCGCGCGGCTTGCACCTTCGGTGTCCTGCCTGGAACAGTTCGTCACAACGACTTCTGGAACAATAGGTAGTCACGACTTCAGTCGTTATTGCTTTCGGCAGGCGCTCTTCCCCGAACCCGGATTATGGAATTGAATTGAACTGAGCAGATTTTAGGAGGCGAGGGAGGGAAAGTCAAGTGCCATTTATTGGAAACCTTTCTGGCGTACTCGCTTTAAGAAAGCTGGCGGCGTTCCTCTCGGTAATCAGTGGTCGCAACCGTCGTCGGCATGGCGAGTAGTCTACCGCATTTTGACGGAAATGGCTAAATAGTTAGAGGTATAGGCGTGTCACCCGCGCCATAATCCCGCTCGTCACATCGTAATTGATCGTCCCCCAGCGCCGGGCAACCTCGTCGGCGCTCATCGTTTCACTGTCCTGTTGGCCGACGAGGACGACCTCATCGCCTTGCTGCACGTCGGGAATGTGGCTCACCCCGGCGATGATCTGATCCATGCACACCCGCCCGCGCACCGGGGCGCGCTGCCCCCGGATGAGCACCTGGTTCACGTTCTTAGGGACGCGGCGGTAGCCGTCGGCGTAGCCCACCGGGATGACGGCGATGGTCTCGGCCTCTTTCGTCACGTACTCGCCCCCGTAACTGACGCCGTGCCCCGGCGGGAGCGTTTTCACCTGGGCCACAGTCGCTTTCCACGTGAGCGCGGGGGTGAAGCCGGGCGGGCAGGGGACCGCCGCGGAGGGGGAGAGGCCGTAGAGCGCGATGCCCATCCGCACCAGGTCATAGCGCGAGGCGGGCAGGGCCAGCGCGGCGGCGGAGTTGGCGGCGTGGACGAGCGGCGCGCCTGGCGCAAGTGGCTCTTTTTCGTGAAGGGCGTGTAAGACGCCTTCAAATTGCGCCAGTTGCTTGAGCGCCGAATTTTGGTCGGCCAAGTCGGAACCGGCGAAGTGGGTGAACACGCCTTCGACAGCGATGTCGTCGAGCGCGCGCGCGGCTCGGATGAATTCGGGGGTCTCGTCAGGCAGTACACCCAGACGGCCCATCCCCGTGTCCACTTTGACGTGCACTTTAGCGCGGCGGTTGAGAGCGCGGGCTAGAGCGGCGCAGGCTTGTGCGGACTCAAAATCGAAAATGGTCAGGCTGAGGTCGGCGCCGAGGGCCTCGGCGGCCTCGGCGACGGGCGGGGTATAGCCCAACACCAGAATCGGGAGGGAAAGCCCGCCCTGGCGCAGCGCCAACCCCTCCGCCGCGCGCGCCACGCCCAGCCAGTCCGCGCCCGCGGAAGCCGCCGCTCTGGCGACCTCGACGGCGCCATGTCCGTAGGCGTTCGCCTTTACCACTGCCATCACGCGCGTGTTGGCAAGCGCCTTCATCCGCCGCAGGTTGTTTTGAATGGCCGAGAGATCAATTTCAACCCAGGTCAGGTGTGTCACGCGGGAGAGTATATACCCGTTCGCCCTGTCACCCATCCGCCCCTCGCCGCCTCAAGACGTCCGGTGTGCGCGCAAGCCATGTTGGGCGGA
>DAOTXG010000559.1:0-7515 GCA_034435515.1 Anaerolineales bacterium | reverse complement strand
GGCCAGGCCTTTGCCCGGCTGCTGCAAACCAAAGCGACCGAACTGCGCGACCGCTACGGCCTCGGCTGGAAGATCACGGGCGTAGCCTCCCGCCGCCTCGGCTGGCTTGCCAACTCGGACGGCTTCGACGTGAATGCCCTCCTCGCCGGCAATCTCCACGCGAAGCGTCCAATCTCCAATTCTCTAATCTCCAATCCTCCAATCCCCAATCGCTCAATTCACGACTGGCTCTCCGCCGCGCAAGCCGACCTCCTCTTCGAAAACACCTCCCTCGACCCGCTCACCGGCCAGCCGGCGATTGACTACATCAAGGCCGGCCTGGCGCACGGCGCCCACGTCGTCACGGCGAACAAAGGTCCCATCGTCCACGCGTATAAAGAACTGTGTGACCTCGCCGCCGCCAAAGGCAAACACTTCTTGCACGAGGCGGTCGTCATGGGCGGCGCGCCGGTCTTCTCGCTCTTCCGCGAGGCGCTCCCGGCCGCCAATCTCAAAGGCTTCCGAGGCATCCTGAACTCGACGACGAACGTCATCCTCACCGAGATGGAGAACGGCCTGAGTTTCGAGCAGGGCGTCAAACGCGCGCAGGAACTGGGCATCGCCGAGACTGACCCCAGCGCCGACGTGGACGGCTGGGATGCGGCAGTGAAGGTCGCCGCCCTCGTCACGGTGCTGATGGGCGCGCCGCTCAAGCCGCAGGCCATTGAGCGCGAAGGGATTCGCGGACTCACCGGCGAGAGGGTGCGCGCCGCACGGGCCGCAGGCCATCCCTACAAACTCGTGTGCCGGGCCGAACGCGCCGCCGACGGAACGGTGAGCGCCAGCGTCCGTCCGGAGCAAATCCCCCTCGCCGACCCGCTCGCCAACACGCGGGGCAGCGATTCCATCATTACGTTCGAGATGGACGTCCTGCACAGCCTCACCCTCAGCGAGCACCTGGCCGACGCGCAGACGACGGCTTATGGACTGCTGGCCGACTTCATCTACACCGCCCAACGGACTATTAGACCGTCTTGAGATATTCGCGGATGGAGATAGAGGCCGCGGCGCCCTCGCCCACAGCCGAGGCCACCTGCTTGGTGCTGCCCCTGCGCACGTCGCCCGCCGCGAACACCCCCGGCCACGAGGTCTCGAAGGCGAACGGCTCGCGCTTGCCCATCGCCTCGCGCTCGTGCCCGAGGTCGTGCCCGGTGAGGATGAAGCCGTACTTGTCCATCGCCACCGCGCCTTTGGCGAACTCGCTGTTGGGCTGCTGGCCGATGAAGATGAAGGCCGCCGCCGGGTGCAGTTCGCTCTTCTCGCCGGTCTTCAAGTTCTTGTACTTGATCGTCTTGAGCTTGGAGTTCTCGCCCTCGAAGGCTTCCACGCCGACGTTGAACATCACCTCCACGCGCGAGCTAGGCGCCAGCACCTTGTCAATCGCGATCTGGCTGGCCGTCAGCTGGTCGCCGCGCGCGAGGAGCGTCACCTGGTCGGCGAATCTGGTGAGGTGCAGGCCCTCCTCGGTCGCCGAGTTGCCGCCGCCCACGACCACGATCTGTTTCGCGCCCTTGTAGAAGGGCCCGTCGCACGTGGCGCAGAAGTGGATGCCGGCGCCGATGTAATCTTCCTCGCCCGGCACGTTCAGGCGGCGGTAACTCGCGCCCGTCGCCAACAGGATGGCCGAGGCGTGATAGTGCCGGTCTCCGTCGAGTTTCACCACCCGGTAACCCTCTTCGTTCTCGAGGCCCATGACCTCCTGCGCCTGCAAAAACTCCACGCCGAAACGCCGGCACTGCTGCGCCGCCCGGTCGGCGAATTCCATGCCGTTGATGCCGTCGGGGAAGCCGGGGAAATTGTCGAGCGTGGTGATGCCCGCCTGACCGCCAATGCCAGAGCGCTCGACGATCAGGGTGTCCAGTCCTTCGCGCGCCGCGTAGATCGCCGCCGTCAGGCCGGTCGGCCCGGCGCCGACGATGATCAGATCGTAGTATTCCTTTTGGGCTTCGGTCTTGAGGCCGAGTTTCTTCGCCAGTTCGGCGTTGGAGGGTTCGACGAGGAACGAGCCGTCTTCAAAGACGAGGGTGGGGATGATGCGCTTGCCGCTGTTCTTCTGCAGGACGAACTCTTCGCCGGCTTTGTCCTGCTCGATGTCCACCCAGTTGAACGGGATGAAGTTTTCGCCGAGGAATTTCTTGGAACGGCGGCAGTCGGGGCACCAATAGGCCCCGTAAACGGTGATGGCTGGGGTTGCCATGGTTGGTCTCCTTCCGGGGATAAACGTGTCGGTCGTACATCAGTCTCGACGGAAGGCCCGCCGTTACACGCGCATGCGCGCTTCGCGCATGGGGATGCGCTTCCACGACGCCGGGATGCGCTTCCACGACGCCGGGATGCGCTTCCACGACGACTGGCCGCGCGGCTACGGCGACTGGCCGCGCGGCTATGGCCGGGGGATGTGAGCGATCAGGCGCGTTCCCTGGCCTGGGTTGGAGATGATCTCCAGCCGCCCGCCCAACGCTTCGATGCGTTCCCGCATGCCGATCAGCCCAATCCCGTTGCCGGGCAGCGTCGTGGGCCTGCCGTCCGGCTGGTCAAAGCCCCGCCCGTCGTCCTCCACTGAGAGGATCACCGCCTGTGCCTCGTCGCGTAGTTCGACGCGGACGGACGCGGCGCGGGCATGTTTGGCCACGTTCGCCAGCGCCTCCTGCACAAAGCGATACAGGCCGATGCTGACCTCAGCCGGCAGGCCGGGCACGTCCACACCCGCGTAGTCAATATTCAGTTGGGTATGTTCGCCGTAGTTATAGCAATAGTCGTCCAGGACGCCGTGGAGGCCGACGGCGTCAAGCGCCGGAGGTCGCAGGTCGTGGGCCAGGAGGCGGATCCGTCCCATCGTGGCGCCGATCAGGTCAACCGCCTTTTGCAGGCGTTGGGACGAGGCCGAATCGCCGGGCGGAAGTTCCGCGGACAGGGATTGCAGGCTGAGCTGCAAAGCGACCAGGGCCTGGCCGGCCTCGTCGTGCAGTTCCCGCGCCACGCGCTGCCGCTCGTCTTCCTGCGCCTTGACCACCTGCTGGGCCAGTTGCCGCAGCCGCTCGCGCCCGCTGTGCACTTCTTCAAACAACTGCGCATTCTCGATGGCAATCGCGGCCGGCACGGCCAGCGCCTCGGCCAGGCGCTTGTGCTCCTCCGTGAAAAAACCTGGAATGGTTTTGTCCAATGAGTACAGGCCGATGATCTTGTCCCGGACGACGAGCGGCACGCCCAGCCAGCAGCGCACGTGCCGGCCGCTTTCGACGTCCACCCACCCCGGAAACTCGCGGGTGTCTGGGATAAGCACGCTGGCGCGCCGCTCGAAGAGCCGGCTGAGGCTGGCGAAGGCGCGGATGTCCGTGGTGTACGGGCGAATCGCCTGAGGCGCGACCCATTGTTCGTAACCGCGCAAAGCGCGATCCGTCACCCGGGCCGGGTCGCCCGGTTCCAGCAGCATCACGTTGGCCGAATCGTAAGGGACGAGACACGCCAGGTGATCCAGCAGGGTTTGCAGCACCGTTTCCAGGTCAAGGTTTCGCGTCAGCGCCAGGTTGGCCTGGTGCAGGGTTTCGGCAATCTGCCGCGCGTCACGCTCGGCCTGATACAGGCTGTAGATTTTGTGAACCATGCCGCGCAGCACTTCCGCCAGGCGGCTGATCTCGTCTGGGAAGACAGCCTGGGCGCGGCTGGCAGCCAGGCCATTGAGTCCCTGCTCATAGGCCCCCTCGCCAATCTGGTCGGCGGCGCGGGTCAGACGGACGATGGGTTCGCTGAAGGCGTTGGAGGCCAGGTAGACCAGGCCGAAGAGCGCGCCATAGGTGATGGAGAAGGCCAGCACCATGCTGTTCAGAATGCCGGCCTGCACCTCATCCACGTAGTCGGCGTGGAAGTCAATCCCCATCGCCGCCACCACATTCCCCTGCGAGTCGTAAATCGGCGTATAACCGGAGACCCAGCGCCCAAAGGCGTCAGTGTAAGCCGGTTCGAGCGTGGTGGTGAGCAAGCCCTGGTAGTTCGGTTCCGGGTTGTTGGCGATGTAGTGCTGGAGGAATTTCGCGCCGAAGGGCGGGCGGCGCACCGCCCCCGCGCTGGTGATGAAAATCAGTTCTTTAGGTTTCTCGCCTCTGATGTAGGTGTAAGGTTCCGCGCGCGGCTCGACAGCGTGGACGCGGGCCAGCCAGGCCACCTGCTGCCAGTAGCGCGGATCGTCGGGATAACAACCCCCTTCACTGCCCCCCGCGCAGACGCCTTCGGTGTAGAGAACTCTCAGCGCGTCGCCGTCCACGCCCGCTGCCGCGCCGTGCAGCGTGTTCACCAAGTCTTCCTCCACGCGCTTCAGGGCGCTCGCCGTGGCGTACGTGTAGAACCAATAAAAAGCGCCGGCGAAGACGACGCTGAAGAGCACCGTGAAACCAACGAGCAACTTCAGGCGCAGGCTGACGAACTTGATCATGTTATTCTTCAGCATACCGCCCGATTTCGGCCTCCGGCAAGGCTCGTCTCAAGTCTGCAGCGCGCAGGAGGATGGCGACGCCGCGCACGCCAGCGCCAAGCGAGATTTCCTCGTGCGCGAAGATGCTTTCGTCCATCAGGATCCGCATGGGCGCGGGCAGACCGAAGGGCGACACCGCTCCCCGCTCGTAGCCAGTGGCGGCGAGGACCTCGGCCTCGCTCGCCAGCGTCAGGCGCGACTGGCCGAGGTAGCGCCGCAAAGCCGGCCACGCCACCTGGCGCGCCCCGGCGACGAGCACCATCAGGTATTCGTCTTTGGCCACCCGGAAGACGAGGCTGCGCACGACCTGGTCGGGCGACTGGCCGCGCTCGCGGGCGGCCTGTTCCAGCGAGTGGATCGGCCCCGGGTGGCGGAACAGGCGATGGGGGATGTTCAGCGCGGTGAGCGCCTGTGAGACCGGCGTGGAATCCTCCACCGCTATTCGGCTTCTTCGGTTTCCGCGGCTTCCGCTGTGACCTCCGGCTCCTCGGGCTTGCGTTCGAGCATTTGCATTTGCCGGGCGACGACCCGCGTGCTGTGACGCGTCTCGCCTTTGTCGTCCTGCCAGCGTTCGGTTCTCAGCCGGCCTCCGATGTAAACCAGGCTGCCTTTGGCGAGGTACTGCTGGCAGACCTCGCCGAGCCGTCCCCAGGCCTCGATGTTGAACCAGTCGGCCTCGTCACCGCTGCGTCGGTTGACGGCCAGCGTGAAGTGGCAGACCTTTTTGCCCGTCGGCGTGTAACGCGTCTCCGGGTCTCGGCCCAGGTTGCCAATGAGGTGAACGTTGTTGAGCGCTGGCATAATGTCCTCCTTGAAATGAGGTTGGGAAACTGTTAACTGCAAAGAGTATAGGACGAGTCCGGGTAACAGGCAACACCCATTTAGCCAGCCCAGACCCTAAGGGTCTCCAAGACCCTTAGGGTCTAAAGGCCCCTAACCAGGTCGTGATACGTTCGTCGGCGGCAGCCGGATAGGCATAGCCCAACCGTCGAGCAACCTCGTTTCCCAGCCGCCGGTACAGGCTCAGCGTTTCAAAGAGGGCCTGCCACAGGCTTTCGGCGTCAAACCCGGCAAAAGCGCGCGGTAGGGCAGCCAGGGCGTGGGGGTCGGCCCATTCGGCCAGATACCGCCCGTCGTACCAGACATCGTGGGCCGGGCCGTGGACGGCGCGGGCGTGCCATTCCAGCATGGCGAGCAGATGCTGCTTGAGGGCGCAGTCGCACTGCTGTTTCGCCTGCCAGAGTTCGCCGCGCCGGATGAGCCTGGCGGCCCGCGTGGCGTCGAGCAGGAAGCGCTGGACGGCTGCCGCGAACTCGTCCGCCGTCGGGAAGGCCGCCGAGGGTGCCGCGTAGACGACGCATCCCCATGCGTTACCAGGCGCGGCTCCGGTCGGGTTGCGGTCGAACAGGACGCGCACGCCGCGCCGGAGGACCCCTTGATACGGCGAGGCGGCCAACATCTTTGGCAAAGCCATTTCCGGGCCAGCCGTCGCGAGGACGAAATCCGCTTTTAGCCCGCCCGCATACACCACCAGCCATTCCGGGTCGCCGCGCCCCGTGCGGTCGAGGACCGACAGCCAGACTTCGCCAAACGCCGCCAGCCAAGCCATGTCAGATACATAGACTGTGGGATCGCCGACAAAGAGGATTAAATCCAGGTCAGACCACTCGTCGGCGGGGTGATCGGCCCGCGCCCGCGAGCCGACGACGATGGCCGCCTGGATATCCGACCGGGTTCGCGCCCAGTCGCCGATGTTGTGCTCAAGTTGAGCGTAGGTGATAGACTGCGGCGTCATGGCGAACGAGTTTAGCATAATCTTATCGGAAATCAGGCTTTTTGCCACGAATGGCGCGAATTGGCGCGAATTTTTTTCGTGGAATTCGTGGCGCAAGAAAAAGCGCCGGTCTGTTTCCGATGAAGTCCCATGAATTAAAGACCTGCCGGGTTTCTGAAAACCCGGCAGGTCTGCCATAGGTTCTGCCGTAGGTTCGTAGTGCGCTACGTGCTTCGCATAGCGCGCGTACCGTTCGTAGTGCGCTGCGTGCTTCGCATAGCGCCGCCGCCTTTATGGTTGTAAGCGCGCGTACAGCGCCTCGGCCCACGCCACCATCGCCTGCGTGTCGGCTTCGGTGGGCTGGCCCGCGCCCGCGCCGCTCAACGTCAGCCTCGTCTTCATGGCGTCGGCCGTCGCCGGATCCTGATGCGTCACCGTCGCCGCGCCGAATTCGGCGAGCCACTGGTCGAGCTGCACTCGCTCATCCGGCGAGAGCACGTCCGCGGCTGGCCGGGCATTCGGGCCGCAGCCCCCAGCCTGCGCCTCGCCGGAGGCGTACACCGTCAGATCGTCGCAGAATCCGGCAATGCCGCCCTCGCGATGCCAGGTGAGCGCAATCGTCGCCGGCGCGACCAGATTGCCCCCCAGATTCGTGTGATACTCATACTGCCGGCCCCTGGCCTCCAGGACGATCAGATAACCGGACGTGAGCACCTGCGCGCAGACCGTTCCCGGCGGGGCCACGCCCAGGCAGGCATCCGGCCATTCCACGAAATGGCTCGAGACGACTTTGATGTCGCCCGGCGCCAGGCCGCGCGAAGCCGCCAGCGTTTGCACAGCCGCCTGCTGTGGCTTGCCATCGTTCATTGGCGCGCCCTCCGTCGCCAGCACGACTGCCGAGCCATCCTGATTGGTGTGATACTCGTCCTGTTGGCCGTTGGCTTCCAGCACAATCCGGTAGCCGGGTGTGATCACCAGAAGGCACAGCGCGTCAATGCGCGCCACACCCAGGCAGCCATCCGGCCACTGGACGGCTTCAGTGCTGATGATCTTAATTTGATCAACCGGAATGCCGAGCGAGGCTGCCAGCGCGCGCACAGCCGCCTGCTGCGGCTTGTTACCCGCTGGCAACACGCCCTCCGTCGCCAGTACCACTGCCGAGCCGTCCCGGTTGGTGTGATATTCGTACTGCCGGCCGTTAGCCTCTAGCACAATCCTGAAACCCGGCGTGATC
>DAOTXG010000558.1:0-6903 GCA_034435515.1 Anaerolineales bacterium | reverse complement strand
AACCGGCGACGAGGCCGTGATATAATCTTTTCTCTCACACCTAATTTTGCGTTTCAGGAGGCTGGCTTGAGCAGGGACAAAGAGAAGGAGAAAGAGAAGGGGAAAGAGAAAACGGGCGGCCAGAGGCTCAGCAAGCGCGAGCAGCTGCGCGCCGAACGCCGCCGCCGGTCGCTCATGTGGAACAGCATCGTGCTCGGCGGGCTGGTGGTGCTCGTCGGCGCCGTCGTCTGGTATATGTTCGCCAACGCCCGCCCCGGCCCGCTCCCCGGCGAGGAGTTGATCGCGGACGAGGGACGCGGGCACGCCGAAGTGGGCGCGGCGCTCACCTTCAACCACTATCCGCCCTCCTCCGGCACCCATTACAGCACGTCGGCCCGCTGGGGCGTCTATACCGAGCCGGTGCCGGAGGGCCTGTTCGTCCACAACCTGGAGCACGGCGGCGTGGTCTTCCTCTATCACTGCGCCGAGCCGTGCCCGGAATTGGAGAAGCAGTTCGACGACCTCTACGCCTCGGCGCCGCCCGACTCGACCTTCAACGAACGAAGAATCCTCGTCACGCCCTACGACGCGGCGAAGATGCCCGCGCCAATTGTGGCGCTGGCCTGGAATCACCAGGTGAACCTGGCCCAGTTCGACGCCGACCTCTTGCTGCGCTGGTACCGGCGCTTCGTCAACCGGGGGCCGGAACTCGTGCGCTGAGGCGGGACAGGTCTCAGAAAGTGTCCTCAAGCCCCGCTCCGGCGCTCCGGCGATTAAAATCGCGGCAACACAAGGCGAAGCCTGCCTCCGCCGGCTGGCCCCAGGCCGACTTTGCGCTGAGGCGGGACAGGTCTCAGAAAGTGTCCCCAAAGTCGCTCAACGTCCGCGTCCTCCGCGAAGCGTCCCTTTGGGGCGCGGACCCTTCGGCCCGCCGCGGGCCTGCCCTGAGCCGCGTCCTGAGCGGAGTCGAAGGAGAAGCCGAAGGGACGCGGCTGGGGAGCGTTTGAAGACGCTCTCGCAAAGATGCAGGTAATGCCCGCCGTGGCCTCGACAGATTCACAGCGTTTAGCCGCCGTGCTGCGGTCGGTGGCGGAGGCGATCCTCGTCACCGACCCGGCGGGCGTGGTCACGCTCGCCAATCCCGCGGCGGAGACGTTATTCAGGCTCACGGCGGAGGCGGTCGCCGGCCAGGCCCTGCGCTTGAGCGAGGTGGACCGCGTGCTGGGCGACTGGCTGGAGCGGGCCATCGCGGAGAAACGCGCTCAATCCCTCGTCTTCGAGATGAAGTTGGGCGAGGACAGGCATTTTATGGTGGACCTCGCGCCGCTGCGCGCGGAAGATGGTTCCGCGACCGGCTGGATGGCCGTCCTGAAGGACGTCACCCATCTCAAGAACGCGGAGCAGTGGAAAAGCGAGGCGATTGAGTCGGCCGCGCACGACCTGCGCAACCCGCTCAATACGCTCAAGGGCGCGCTCGGCCTGCTGGACAGCCTGCTGCGCGACCCCACGCCTGATCAGCAGGAATGCGTGAATATGATACGGGTCAGCGTGGAACGCATCTCGGCGCTGACCGAGCAATTGCTCAACCTCGAGCACGCCGAGGGCGGGGCGGACATGGTGCGCGCCCACCTGACCCTGCGCCAGGTGCTGGAGGCCGTGGTCGAGGAATTCAAACTGTTGGCCGAGGGAAAGCAAATACGGTTGGAATTCGCCGGAGAGCCGGCCACAGCGCTCGTCCTGGGCGATGCGGCCTGGCTGCATCGCGCCGCCGCCAACCTGGTGAGCAACGCCGTCAAGTACACGCCCGAAGGGGGCCGGGTGGTGGTGGGCTACCGCGAGGCTGGCGGGATGGGGATCGTGGAAGTGACGGACACTGGGCCGGGGATCCCGCGCGAGGCGCAGGCGCGGCTGTTCGAGCGCTTCTACCGGGTGCGCACCGAGGCTACGCGCCGCGCGCCCGGCACCGGCCTGGGGTTAGCCATCGTCAAAACGATCGTCGAGCGGCACGGCGGCCAGGTGTGGGTCTCCAGCGAAGAGGGGCAGGGAAGCACCTTCGGGTTTGCGGTGCCTTTAGTGAAGTAAAGCATCAGACCCTAAAGGTCTTGGAGACCTTTAGGGTCTGAGCCTACGGAATACGCAATACGCAACACGTTACGGCAGCACGTTCCACGGATTCACATACCCCCCGTTGAATCTCAATTCAAAGTGCAGGTGCGGGCCGGCGGAGCGCCCCGTGTTGCCGGCGAGGCCGATCAGATCGCCCCGGAACACGCTCTGGCCGCAGGCCACGTTCCACTGGCTGAGGTGGCCGTAGGCGCTCTGCCAGCCGTTGCCGTGGTCGACGACGACCAGGTTGCCGTAGCCGAAATCGTTCCACCCCCCGTAAACCACCACCCCGCTATCCACGGCATAAATCGGCGCGCCCACGCCGGCGCGGATGTCGAGGCCGTGATGGACAGACGAGTAGTCATACCCTGACAGAGTGTGATTGTCGGCGGGCCAGACAAACACGCCGTCGCCGAGGGCGCCCGAATAGCCGCCGGGACACTGGCCGAAGTTGTTGGCCCGGTTGGATTTGCTGGCGCGGTCAATCTGCGGCACCACCCAGGCCTGCGACTCGCGGCGGCCGCCCGGGATCACCACCCAGGTGTTCGGCGCGAGCGCCGCGCCGCGCGTGTCCGGGTCAAGCCGGTTGCCGACCCAATCCACGATGATCTCCGGCGTCACGGCGTAGAACCGGGCGATTTGCTCCAGGGTGCTGCCCTCGGCGACGTAGTGGTAGACCCCGTCCACCGGCAGAATGTTGAGCGCCTGTCCGGGGTAGAGCAGATGCGGGTCGTCTTTGAGCGTGAAGTAATTGCCCCACAGCACGGTTTCCGGCTTGAGACTGAATTTGTCGGCGATGCCGAAGAGCGTGTCGCCTTTTTGGACGGTGTAGGTGATGACGCTCGTCCGCCCGCGCGTTGGGATGAGGGTGTGCGGGTCGGCCAGGCGGGTGAGGCGGCCATCGGCCGGCGGGGCCAGGGCCGGGAGAGCCGCCGGGACCATGGCCGGCGGGGCGAAGACGACCGGAGCGTGGGTCGCCTCTGGCGGGGCCGGAACCGTGATGGACACACGCGCCTTGTCCGACAGGGCGTCCAGGAGCTGCAGGTTAAGCCGGCCGACCCAGATCGCCCCGGCCAGGACGAGGAACATCAACGCGTGCGAAGCGTAGCGCAGAATATCTTCGCGCCAGCCCGAGGCCGCCAGATCGGCCCACAGGCGGGCGAGGGCGCCGGGTTCGTTGGGAGCGGGGGATGGGGGTTCAGTCATGGGCGCTGGTCAAGGACGTATTGCGTATTGCGTATTAGGATGCTCTCTTGATACAGAATACGCAATACGCAATACGGAATACGGCACACGCACTACGGCAAATACAGCCACGGATTGACGCGCCCATACGTGTCGTGCCGCATCTCGAAGTGCAGGTGCGCGCCGGTGGAGTTGCCGGTGCTGCCCGAGAGTCCGATGAGCTGCCCCTGATAAATTGCGCCGCCGCAGGCCACGTTGATCTGGCTCAGGTGGGCGTAGGCGGTCTGCCAGCCGTTGCCGTGGTCAACGATGACGAGGTAGCCGTAACCGCGCGTGCTCCAGCCGGCAAATACAATCACGCCGGTATCGGAGGCGTAGATCGGCGCGCCCATACCGGCGGCGATGTCAATGCCGGGGTGGCCGTTCGGCAGGTAATCGGTGCCGGAGAGGTAGTGATTGTTGGCCGGCCAGACGAAGGTATAAGTCCCGGTGGGGCCAGAGAAGGGGCCGGCGCACGCGCCCGGCTCGGCGCTGCTTCCGCGTCCGCGCGTGGTGCGGCTGACGACCGGCAGCTGCCAGGTGATCGGCTCCCGCCAGCCGCTGGGGAGGATCAGCGCCTGGCCCTCGCGGATTTGAGGGTCGGCCGGGTCGAGGTCGTTGCCGGGATAGGCGACGATGTCTTCGACCGTGACGTGGAAGACTTTGGCGATTTTCTCCAACGTGTCCCCGGGCTGGACGATGCGCAGGGCGCCGTCGGTCGGCAGAATGTTGATCGCCTGCCCCGGATACATGCTATTGGGGTTTTCGACCAGCGGGGGGTTAGCCCACAAGATCGTTTCGGGTTTCAGGTTGAATTTGGACGCGACGCCGAACAGCGTGTCATTTTTGACGGCGGTGTACCGGACAATCTCGTAACGCGGGCGAGTGGGGATGACGGTGTGGAGGGCGGCCAGCCGGGTCAGGTCCCCGGAGGCAGACGGTTGCCAGGCGGCGCGGGCTGCGATCTGGGACGGCGGGACTGAATTCGTAAATTCCGGCGTGGGCTGGGGGGGGGCTTGGACCGCCGGGGTCAGCCGGGCCATGTCCGCATCGGCGCGGGCCAGCCAGACCGCGCCCACCACCAGCCCCAGCGCCAGCGCGTAACAGGCCAGCCGGAGCCAAAGCTCCGGCGAGGCCAACTCCGCGCCCATGCCAGCCAGGACAGACGGCCTTTGAGGGGTTTCGACATCACTCGTCGCACGTATCTCCATTGGCAGGATGATAACAGCCGCCTGTAAAGGCGGTCAAGGAGACATAAGAGGCGTGGCACACAAACGTTGTCAGGCAACCCCGTTTCTGCCGCAGTTGTACTGCCATCCGGGGCCGCCGTAGTGCAACTGCGGCGGGAACTGCGAAAAGCAGGCTAAGGGGCAGATTGCGGAGGGCCGATGGCAGATGGCCGATGGCGGAGGATTGGCCTACTCAGGGGGCGGGGCAGTCGCCGTAATATCGTAGGGAAACACCTGCACGTCCAACCCCTCGTGGGACAGCAGCTGAATGACCATATCGCGCGTGCCGTCGGTGATGGCGTGCACTTTGTCGGCGGCGACGTAGACGCTGATGCGCGCCTCCTCGTCCGACATCTTCTTGATGCGGAAGACGGCGTCGGCGGCGATGGAAGCAATTTGCGCTTTCACCTTGTTGACGGCGTCGTCAATGGTCATGTTGGCGTCGGGTTAAGGGATGCTTCGCGATGGCACTGCCGCCCGTGCCAACCGCAGTGCAACTGCGGCTGAAACTGCGGAAAACAGGCTTAGGGATTTGGAAATTGGCCTTTGGGATTTATCATCGCATCCCATTCTTGCCCAGGGTCTCCAGGAATTCCATGTTATCGTCCGCCTGCCGGAGCTGGTCGAGCACGGCTTCGGTGGCGGTGGTGAGGTCCAGGCCCGCGCCATTGGGCGGCGTCGCAATCATCTGGCCGAACATGCGGCGCAGCAGCCACACGCGCTGGGTGATGTCGGGGCCGAGCAGGAGCTCTTCGCGCCGGGTGGACGAGCGCTCGATGTCGAAGGCCGGGAAGATGCGCCGCTCCTGCAGTTTGCGCGACAGGTGCAGCTCCATGTTGCCGGTGCCCTTGAATTCTTCGTAGACCATGTCGTCCATGCGCGAGCCGGTATCCACCAGGCAGGTGGCGACGATGGTGAGCGAGCCGCCTTCTTCCAGATTGCGCGCCGCGCCGAAAATCTTCTTGGGCGGGTAGAGCGCCGCGGGGTCGAGGCCGCCGGAAAGCGTGCGCCCGGAGGGGTTGACGACCAGGTTGTAAGCGCGGGCCAGCCGCGTCAGCGAGTCCAGCAGGATGGCGACGTGCCGCCCGCCTTCCACCAGGCGCTTGGCGCGCTCCAGCGCCATCTCGGCCACGCGCACGTGCGATTGCACCGGCTCGTCAAAAGTCGAGGCGATCACCTCGGCGTCCACCGAGCGATCCATATCGGTCACTTCTTCCGGGCGCTCGCCGATGAGGGCCACCATCAGGTGCACGTCGGGGTAGTTGCGGCTGATGGCGTTGGCAATGTCTTTGAGGATGGTGGTTTTGCCCGCTTTGGGCGGCGAGACGATGAGGCCGCGCTGGCCTTTGCCGACGGGCGCGATCAGGTTGAGAAAACGGGTGCTGAGGACGTTCTTGCTGGTTTCGAGGTTGAAGCGCACGTCCGGGAAGATGGGCGTGAGCGACTCGAACGCCGGGCGCCGCTTCGCGGTTTCGGGGTCGAGGCCGTTGACGGTCTCGACGCGCAGCAGGCCGAAATACTTCTCCGAATCCTTGGGGGCGCGCACCTGCCCGATGACCATGTCGCCCGTGCGCAGGCCAAAGCGGCGGATTTGCGACTGGGACACATAGATGTCCTCGGGGCCGGGGAGCAGGTGCTCGGCGCGCAGAAAGCCGATGCCGTCCTCGACGATTTCCAGGACGCCGCCGCGCAATTCCAGGCCCTGTTTTTCGGCGTTGGTCCGGAGCAGGCGCACGATCAGGTCGTCTTTTTTCAGGCGGCTGTAGCCGGGGATTTCCCAGCCGCGGGCGATGGCGCGCAGTTCTTCCAGTGTTTTGTTTTGGAGGTCGCTAATGTCCATGGATTAATCTCCCCGCGCAGGAATGGGCGAATGCCCGACGGGCGCTTGCGCGAGACCCATCAGGGAGGTGCGGGAAATGAATTGCTCAACTTTCAAACGTCACAGATTGACGACTAAACCTAGATTTTTGGGGAAAACCGACTGTGCCAGTCAAAGCGGCGGGGCAAGTTGCCTTCATTATAACACCCTGCAAGTCAAGCGTCAAAACCTCGAAACCCACGGGTGCACGCAGAGGTCGTCAACGGTAGAGACGTTCCGGTGGAACGTCTCCCGGAGACGCCTCACCGGGGCGTCTCTACAGCGCCGGGGTGGGTGGGGGGGTCAGTCGTACTTCACCTGGCTGATCTGCATCAGCTTGTCCCAGCGATGGCGGGCGATGATCTCGCGCACGGTGCCGGATTTGGAACGCATGACGAGCGAGTGCGTGCGCGCGCCGTCGCCGTAGTACTTCACGCCGTCCAGCAATTCGCCGTCGGTGATGCCAGTGGCGGCGAAGAAGACGTTGTCGGATTTCGCCAGGTCGTC
>DAOTXG010000557.1:0-8967 GCA_034435515.1 Anaerolineales bacterium | reverse complement strand
TACGTCAGCGGCGACCCCACCCGGACCGAGTCTGACGATTGTGTCTGGCTGATGGCGAGGTCAATATAAGTTGTGGGGAGGGTGGTCGTCGTCGCGGTATTGTCGGACGCCTCCGGGTCGGTTTCATTCGCGGTCACAATCGCCACGTTGCTCAGGTGCCCCAGGTCGAGCGCGGTCGTGACCACAATGGTCACGGTAACCACCCCACCGCTGGCAATCGCGCCCACATTACAGGTGACTGTCCCGGCGGCGGGCGCGCAGCCCGGCGAGGCCGAGGCAAAACTTGGGGTCGTCGGCAGCGTGTCGGTGAGCAGCACGCCGGTCGCCGGGGAGGGGCCGTGATTGGTGATGACCAGCGTATAGGTCAAAAGGCTGCCTGCAATCACCGGGTCAGGGGCGTCGAACTTCGCCAGCGTCAAGTCCGCCTCGCCCCTGACGGTGGTGCTTTGCGAGGCCGCGTTGTTGGCTGGATCGAAGTCCGGCGCGCCGGTCAGCATGGCGGTGTTGGTGATGAGGCCGGCGGTCGTGGGCGTGACGACCAGCGTGATGGTCGTCACCGTATTCGCGCCGAGGCCGCCGACGTCGCAGGTCACCAGGCCTGCGCTCAGCGCGCAGCTCCCCCCTGACGCCGCAACCGAGGCCAGCGGTACTTCGGCAGGCAGTGTGTCCGTCACCATTACCCCGCTGGCAGCCGCCACGCCGTTGATGACGTTGAGGGTGTACGTGAGAGGGAGGCCCACAATCGCCGGATCGGGCGAATCCGACATCGTCAGCGCCAAATCGGGCGCGGGCGTAACGGTCGTGGTCTCGCTCTCGCTATTGTCGGCGGGCGCGCTGTCGGCCTCGTTGCTGGCCACAGAGGCGGTGTTGGTGATGGGTCCCGCCGAGGCCGGGGTTACCGTGAGTGTGACCTGCGCCGAGGCGTTGAGGAGCAGGCTGCCGAGCGTGCAGGTCAACACGCCGCCCGCGGGCGAGGCGCAGTTGCCCTGGCTGGACGTGGCCGTGTTGAAAACGGCGCTGGCCGGCAGATTATTGGTGAGGATGACGCCGGTCGCAGAGTCCGGCCCGGTGTTAGTTACCGTGATGCGGTACGTCAGAGGCGTACCTGCTTCGACCGGGTCAGGCTCGTCGGTGATCGTCAGCGCCAGGTTCAGCGCGCCTTTTTCAAACGCGCCCATGTCGCAGGCCGCGCCGACGGGGCGCGGGAAGCCCCGCTGGTCGGCGGTGAGGGCCGCGCCGCCGGCGTCAGAGCAGCCGGAGGGGTTGCCGGCGTCAATCGCCGGACTCCCGGACAGCAGGGCGTGTGTGAACGTCGCCCCGCCGTTGTCCTGCAACGGGCCGAGCATGGCATCTTTGCCCTTTATCAGGTTAGTGTTGTCGCCAGCCAGGAAGCAAAAAGTGTCATTTTGAATCAGGTTGTAGCCTTGTAGATTGAGCGTACCTGAACAATCATGCGACGGGGGCGTACCGCTTGTATCCACATTCCCTGCCACGATAGTGTTCTTGAGGTAAACGGTCGCGTTGCCGCTGTTAATGCCTCCGCCGTCGCCCGCGCCGCTGGCATCGCTGTCGGCGGTGTTGCTGGTGATGGTCACGTTGCCCAGGTGCGCCGTCGTGTTCGAGCCGGAGGTCTCCAGACCCCCGCCGCTGGCCACGGCGTTGTTGCCGCTGAGGGTGCTGTTGGTGACGGTGATTACTGTGCTCTGGCCGGAGAAGCTGCTAGCGCGCAGTCCCCCGCCGCCGCTAACCGTGGCGCTGTTGCCGTTGAGGGTGCTGCCCACGATGACGGCCTGGCTGTTGAGGATGGACAGGCCGCCGCCGTTGGGCGCCTGGTTGCCGCTCACCGTGCTATCGACGAGGGCGAGGCGGCTGCCGGGGCTGTTGCTCACGCCGCCGCCGGCAGCCGACACCTGGACGTTGTTGCTGATCGCACTGTTCGTGACTGTCAGGCTGCCGCTGTTGATTATTCCTGCGCCGGTGTTGCCGGTGATCGCGCTATTCGTAATAGCCACAATCGCAGTGTTGTTGAGGGACAAGCCGCCCTCCTGGTTGCCGGAGATGGCGCTTTGAGCAATGGTGGTCGTGCCGCTCTCCACATAGAGACCGCCCCCCGCCGTCGGCGCGACGTTGCCGGAGATGGTGACGCCGATAAGTGTGAGCGCGCCGGCCTCGACGAACAGGCCGCCGCCCAGGCTGTCGCTAGTATTCTGGCTGAAGGTGCTGTTCATCACCACGACTGAGCCGCCCGTGCTGTACAGCCCGCCTCCATCCCCAATAACGCTGGATGAGTTAGCCTCATTATTGGAGAAAGTGCTGTTGACGATGGTGAGAGTTCCATCGCTATTCAGCAAGCCCCCGCCGTCGCTGGTGGGAGCGCCTCCGCTGATGGTCGTGCCGGAGAGAGTGACGGTCGCGGTGAGAACCTGGAAGAGGCGGTCGGCAACCGTCGTCGTAATGACCGTTGTGCTTGCGCCCGCGCCCAGCAAGGTGATGTCGCTCGTGAGGTCGAG
Organism: Anaerolineales bacterium; assembly: GCA_034435515.1. Classification (GTDB taxonomy): domain Bacteria; phylum Chloroflexota; class Anaerolineae; order Anaerolineales; family UBA6663; genus DATDRS01. Next base: position 6,457 of record DAOTXG010000557.1, on the reverse strand, counting down.
GTCGCCGTTCTGGGCTGTGTCGTCCTCGCCGGGGCGGCTGAGAATGTACGTCCCGGCGGGGAGGGTGATGGTATCCGCGCCGCTCCCGGCCGGGCAGCCCCCGAACGCCGCGTCGGCGTTGGCCGCGACGACGGCCTCGCGCAGGGCGCAGCCGGCGCCGCTGCCAGAGGCGTCGTACTCGTCGGCCAGGGTGGTGACGGCGATGATGGCCGCCAGAGGGGCCGCCGCTGTTGGGGGAGTAGACACTGGCCCCAACGTCAGCGCCAGGCCCAGCCACAGGCGGATGGACCGGCTGAGGAGTGACAGGCTTTTGACGAGCATGGCATTTTCTCCCCGAAAGCAGTAAAAAGCGCGCCCCAGGGAGTGGGGCGCGCTGGTTTAAACAGCGTCCTTGAGCGCCTTGAGGGGCCGCGCCTTAACGACACGGCGGGCGGGTTTGGCCGGATACATCTTCATCTCGCCTGTGAAAGGGTTGCGGCGCTCCCCAGCCGGCACGGCGGGCTTGACCACCACGTTGATCTTCAACAAACCTGGCAGCGTCACCTCGCCCGGCCCTTTCTTGTCAATCTCACCTTTCACCACGTCGTTAATGGCCTCCAGCGCGGTGATAGCCTGCTTTTTGGTCAGCCCGCTCTTCTCCGCCACCGCGGCCACGAACTGCGACTTGCTCATCTTCTTCTTGTCGTTTGCCATAGATTCCTCTCCTTGTGGGTGCCTGAATGCTTTTCGGCCTTACGTGCGACACACTCGCTTCGCCGCCATGCGAGTGCGTCGCACGTGGTAGCCCCAGGAATTTGGCCGCGAAATATACCGCGAGTCCCGCTAAAAAGCCAGCAAATCGGCCATCCGGGCGGCGATGGCCTCCACGCCGGGCACGACCGCGCCCATCAATGTGGCGCTGTAGGGCACGGGGCAGTCGGGCGCGGCCACACGGCCTACCGGCGCGTCCAGGTCACGAAAGGCCTCCTCTGCAATCGTCGCGATGATCTCGCCCGCGAACCCGCCGGTGAGCGTATCCTCGTGAACCACCAGGCACTTACCCGTCTTCCTGACCGACTTCAGCACCGCCTCGCGATCCCAGGGGATGATGGTGCGCAGGTCGACGATCTCGACCTGGCCCGGCCCGGCCTGTCCTGCCCCAAAGGGGTGCTGCGCGAAACGTAGTTGAAGGGCTTTGGCGGCCTCTAAGCACCGATAGACCATCTCGCCCCAGGTAACAACCGTCAACGAATCTCCGGCCTGGACAATGGCCGCCTGCCCAAATGGGATGACATAATCATCGCCAGGGTAAGGGCGGCGGGCGGGCGGGGTGTCAAGGAGCGCGCGGTGCTCAAAGAAGAACGTCGGGTCGTTGCCCCGGAGCGCCGAGCGCAACAGCCCGACTGCGTCCTCCGCGTTAGAGGGGAAGGCGATGCGCCAGCCGGGCGTGTGCGCGTAAATTGCCTCGCCAGTCACCGAGTGCCACGGATCCCCAGTCTTCTTGCCGAACCCGACGGGGATGCGCACGACGACTGGCGCGGCGAACTTCCCCGCCGTGCGCCAGCGGATCGTTCCGCAGTCGTTGATCTGCTCGGTCGCGGGGTCGGCGTACTTGCGGAACTGAATCTCGGGCGCGGGCAGAAGCCCCGCCAACGCCATGCCCACCGCGCTGCCCATGATGCCCTCCTCAGAGAGCGAGGTGTCGAAGACGCGCTCGCAGCCGAACTTGTGCTGCAGGTCGAGCGTCGCGCCGTGGACGCCGCCTTTCACGCCTACATCCTCGCCGAAGACGAGCAGGCGCGGGTTGAGCGCCAGTTCCACCTCCAGCGCGCGGCGCACGGCGTCAAGGAAGTTGAGGCGCGGGCCGCCCTTCGACTGCGCGCCGCTCCGCTCAGCAGGCGGGCTTTCGATGCGAATCCCTTCGGGCAGGAGGCCGCCCTGAATTTGCGGCTGGCCTTCGAAGAAGATGTGCCGGGAGGCGGAGGCCGGGTCAGGATCGGGGTTCTGCATGGCCGCCGCCACGGCTTCGCGCACCTCGGCCTCGATCTCTTTGTCCAGCGCCTCCCAATCTAAATCGGGCAGGAATGCTTTGAGGCGCGGCAGTGGGTCGCGCGCGGCCTCCTCGGCGCGTTTCTCGGCGGGCTTGTAAGCCTGGTCGTCTATGAAAGTATGGCCCATCAGGCGCGGCACGCTCAACCGCAGGAGGCATGGTCCCTCTCCGGCGCGCACGTATTCCACCGCCGCCGCGATCTTTTGGGAAGCATCCACCGGGTCCGCGCCGTCGCCGTCGAGGACGCGCAGGCCCTGGTAAGCCGAGAGGTTCACGGCGATGTTCCGGCCGGGCGTTTGCAGCAGGCTGGGGACGGAGATAGCGTAACTGTTATCCTCGATAAAGAAGAGCATAGGAAGGTGCAGCGTGGTGACGATGTTGAGCGCGGCCCAGAAGCCGTTGGCGGCCGTCGAGCCGTCGCCGCCGAGCGCCGCCGCGACCGCGCCCTGCCAGTCTGTCTCCTTGAGCGTGCGGGAGCGGTAGAAAATCGCGTGCGCCCAACCGGCGGCAGGCGTGTACTGCGCGCCCACGTCGCCGGAAGAAGGCAGCACCGTGACCCCGCCTCGGGAGGTCATCGAAAACACCACGCCCACGTCCCGGCCTTCGGAGGGGCTGCCGGTCTTGGCCATGTCGGCGGCGAGGGCCTCCTGGGCGGTCAGCCCAACGGCGAGCATGAACGGGCGCGAGCGGTAATAGACCGCCGCGCCGTCGTGCGGGTGGGTCAGCGCAAAGCCAAGCAGGATTTGCGCTAACTCGTGCCCTTTAGCAGAGAATTGATACGTGACCCTGCCCTGCGGCGTCAGTTCCTGCTCCTCGACGGCGTCAATCCAGCGCGAGGTGAGGAGCAGGCGGGCGACGCGCGGCCAGTCTATTTTTTCCATCCGTTCAATCCGTTGACAAACTCTTCGGCCGGCTCATCATCAAGGCATTCCATTTGCCGCTCTGAAGCGTTTCGCCTTTTTGGTTTTTGATTTCGGCTTTGATGATGACCGCGCCGCCGCCGAGTCGCGGAAGCGCTTTAGTTTCCAGCACTTCGAGTTCAGTGTGAATGGTGTCGCCAATAAAAATGGGTTTGCTGAACTTCCATTCGACGATTTCACGGAAGGCGAGAACGGTGCCTTCCATGATGCCGGTTTGCACGGCGAAGCCCAGGCCGAAGGACAAACCCAACATCCCGTGCGCCACGCGCTGACCGAAGGGCGCGCCCTTAGCATATTCGGCGTCAACGTGGATTTGATTGAAATCCCCGGTGAGGCTGGCAAACGCCACGATGTCGTGTTCAGTCACGGTGCGGCTGGTGGTCTTGATTTTTTGGCCGACTTCAAACTCCTCAAAGTACATGCCGCGCTGGGCGGGAGGGAGGGGCATGGTGGGGGACTCCTGTATTGGGTGCAGACCTTTGGGGTCTCCGAGACCCCAAAGGTCTAGGAAGCCGGCGACGAAGTTCCGCCGCGCTGTGCTAGGGCGGGTAGTTTAGCCGAAGGGGACAGGGTGTCAAACCGGCGGGCAGGCGGCAAGGCAGGGCATTTCCAAAATCGTCAGAGCGGCTTGTAGCCGCGACCTGACCGGGCCTCGCTGGCCACCCTCGCGGGTAAAACCTGCTCCCTGCTACGGGTTTTGAGAAACTGAATAGACTCTTCTCAGTCACTAAACCTCCTCACCGCCTCCTCTCCCTTCTCCTCACCTATCAGCGCCAGCGTGCGCTCGAATTCAAACGCGGTGCGCTGGACGGCGGCCTCGATGGAATAGGGGAAGAGCGGGCCGGAGGCGGGGCTGTCGAGGTTCATCCAGGCGTGCGAGTCTTTGGGGACGACCAGTTTCACCAACGGGCGGAATGGCGGCAAAATCCACAGCGCCTCCACCGGCCAGTAGACGCGCCCCGATCTCAAGCGCGGGTGTGTGAGCAGGTCGGGGTCGAGGCCGTCAATGGTTTCGATAGGCGGTAACCCCCTCCCGGCCTCCCCCATTTGCTCAGTCTGAGATTGCGCCGCAGTTGGCTGAGAACGCAAATGGGGGAGGGGACTCCCTCTCCCCATCGGTGGTTTTCCAATGGGACGCTTCGCGGGGGCGGGGTGAGGGGTAATCCGTTCCATCCACAACGCCACGTAGTTCGAGTGCGAGTAAAAGTCCTGCGCGGCGTGCGAGAGGCGGCCAAAAGCCGCCCAGGCTTCGGCCGGCCGCCGAAGCGCCACGCTCACGGCGCGGGCGCGCTGGTCTTCGATATATTTCAGGCCCTCGGCAAACAGGTTGTCGTCAAAGTGGTAGTCTGGGTGGTTGAGCAGTCCGCTCAGGCTGTCCTGCCCCAGGTTGGCGCGGGTGATGGCGGCGAGCGCGCGGGCGGAGAGGCGCGCGCCGAGGGCGCGCTGCAAAACCTGGCGGTGGTAGAGGGCTTGCATGATGGCTGATAGTAAATGGCCGATAGCCGATGGCTGATGGCTGATGGCTGATGGCGAGGGGCAAATGGCTTATTGCTCTTCGCTATCTGCCATCGGCTATTTGCTATCCGCTACAGTCTCAGTTGTCTTTGCAGCGTGTCCATGTCGAAATACATCCGTTCGCCCCAGAACCGGTCGCCTTGCATGGGGAAGACGATGGTGAGCGGCAGGCGCACCTGTTTGCCGGTCGGCGCCAGGCCGAAGAGCGGGCCGGTGTGCGTGCCGACCAGGACGGATTCCTCGACGACGCCCTCCTCGCCGATGAACTGCGCCCGCAGCTCGAAAGTCGCATCGGGCATGGCTTCGAACAGGCTGGTGTAGAAGCGCGTGACGCCCTCCCGGCCCCGAAAGGTCTCGCCCGTCGCCATGAGGACATAGGTTGGGTCGTCGCACAGCGTGGCGAGCAGCCCCTCGATGGAGCGGCGGTTCTCGGCGATGACGTGTTTTTGCCAGAGGCGTTTGTTGGCGTGGATGAACGACATGCAATCCTCCGGTTTGCGGCTTGTCCCAATTGTTTTTACGGAATACGCAATACGCAATACGGAATACGCGGAAGGAGCGCTTAGCGCATAGTCAGCGCCATCCGTGTACAAACTCACGGCCCAATCGTAATCAGGTCTTTGATTTGCGCGAATATGGCGGGGCCGATGCCGGCCACTTTCATGATGTCCTCGATGGTCCGGAACGGCCCGTTGGCCGCGCGATGCTCGACGATGCGCTGGGCCAGGGACGGGCCGATGCGCGGCAGCGTCTCCAGTTCCGCCGCCGTCGCCGTGTTGATGTTGACCCTGGCTCCTGAACTCGCGGGCAACGGAGTCGGGAGCGGCGTCGGCGAGGGCGTGCCGGGGCCGACGGTGACGGTGGGCGGCGCCATCTCCGGGACGACGATTTGATCGCCGTCCTGGATCAGGTGCGCCAGGTTGATGCGACTCAGGTCGCCGCGGGCGGTGGGGCCGCCCGCGGCTTTGATCGCCTCCTCCGCGATGCTCCCGCGCGGGAGCGCGTACACGCCCGGCTTGTTGACCGCGCCCGTGACGTGGACGCGCAGGGGCAGGGGGGTGGGCGGTTCCAGCAGTTCCACGGGATGGCCCGGCGGGCGGCGCGCGACGACGAGCAAAACGCCGGTGATCAGCAGGCCGAGCAACAGCCCAAACAGGAATGGTTGGTAGCGGCCCATCAGGTTGTGTGACGACTGGCCTACGATTTAGATCTTTGGGGTCTCGCAGACCCCAAAGGTCTTGGGCGAATTTATGTGCTCTCCGCCAAACCGCTCTCCGGCCTCAACTTCTGATAAGCCGTGATTGCCAGGCAGGCCGGGCAGGCGGCCTCGGTCCACGAATGTAGCTGGTCGAGCGTCGAAGTCTCCGGCTCAGGCGCGGCTCCGGGCTTGCGCCGCTTGAGCAGGCGCAGGGCGAACCAGCCGATCAGCCCCAGCCCGGCCAGGGCGGCGACAACCGGCCCGATGGGCAAATGCAGGTTTTCGAGCAGGGTCGTTGCCGAAGGGCCGACAATAAACCCAAGCGCGATATGCCAGCCGTAAAACAGGCTGCTTCCGCTGATCATCGCCGGGGCAAAGGCCGGGTAGGCCAGTCCGGCCAGCCCCGCCGCCGGGATGATGCCAGCGCGCGCCCCGGGCACGTTCAACCCCAAAAAGATGGCGAATGGGCCGCGTTTTTGCAGCATCGCCATGGCTCGATCCAGTCGCTCCTGGGTGAGGCCGATGAAGCGGCCAATGCGATAGATGAACTGGCGGCCAGCGCCGCGAGCGATCAGAAATTGCGCCGAGCCGCCGACCAGCATGGCGAACTCAATTGCCAGCATAAGTTCGAGCAGGTTGTAAGCGCCGGTGGCGGCCTGCACCCCGGCGGTGATCATGATCAGGTCGGACGGTACCGGCACCGGCACGCCCACCTCCTTGAGCAACATGACGACCAGGATGGCGAACAAGCCGTAAGTTGCCAGAAAGTCCCCTAAGGCTGTAGAAAGATTGGTC
>DAOTXG010000556.1:0-18582 GCA_034435515.1 Anaerolineales bacterium | reverse complement strand
GTGCGGAGGACGGTGCGCCCGGCGAGGCGTTGCAGGACCTCAGGCGCGGGATCGCCGTCCGGGTTCCCCGCGCCTACCGAGATGAGGATGACCTGTGGATTGACCGCCCACACCCAGTTCTCCTGCGTCGCCGCCGCCGAGCCATGATCGGCCAACAGGAGCGTGGCGGCCGGCTCGACCGGCCCGCGCATGAGCAACGCGGTTTCGTCGGCCAGGCGCAGGCCGATGGGCATGACCAGCGCAAAGCGCTTCCAGTCCAGCCGCAGCGCACTGCCCACCTCGCCCTCGGCCAGCACGCGCAGAGTGATGGCATCCCCCAGGTCAAAAGCCGGGAGGTCGGCGGCGCTTACGATGTCTATCTGTTTGTCGTTGAGCGCCTCCATCAGCGTTCGATACGTCGCACTCTGGCCGGGGACGCCGGTGACAAGCGCGCGCTTCACCTGATAACGGCCCAGCAGGTCGGGCAGGCCGCCGACGTTCTCGTCGCGCGGCGCGGCGACGACGAGCAGATCAACCCGGGTCGTGAACAATGGCAGTTGACCCACCAGCGCCCGCGCGAGCGCCCCCCCGCTCGGGCCGCCATCAATCAGCACATTCACGCCCGACGGTGTTTGGATTAGCACCGCCTCGCCCTGCCCCACATCCAGCACTGTGATCCGCATGCGACCATCGCGCTCCGGCAGGCTGAAATACCAACTCCATATGATGACCGTCCCCACCGCCAGCGCCGCCAGCCCCGAGGTTGACAACCACTGTGAGGCGAATCGACTCCACCATGCCGGACGCCGATCCGGTGGGCGGCTGAGCAGCCACGTCAACCCAAACAACAGCGCGTAACAACCGATCACAACTGCGAGCGCGACCTCGCCGAGGTCAATGGACGCGCCGGGCGCTTTCGCGAACCACTCGACGAAGGCGATGGTGTACGCCGTGAACGGCCACGCCGCCCACGCGACGACCTGTCCCAGCGGCAGCCAGATGAGGCCGGCTGTCAGCGCCAGCCCGCCCATGACCATCACCGCCGGCTGGGCCGGCAAAATCAGCACATTGGCGACGAGCGAAATCAGGGAGAGGCGTTGGAAGTAGTAGGCGATCAGTGGCAGGGTGGTGATCTGCGCCGCGAGGGTGAGCAGGAAGAACTCCCCGGCATACACGGTGAGCCGCGCGGCGTTTTCGGGTGTGGCGAAACGGGCGGCGAGATTCTTGAACGCGGCTTCGAACGGCTCGGCGTACAGCACCAGCCCGAGCGTTGCCGCCGCGCTTAACTGAAAACCCACGTCCCACAAGATGAGCGGGTCGAAGAGGGTCATGCTGGCGACGGCCACGGCCAGTGTGTTCAACCCGACCACGCGCCGCCCGATGCGCCCGGCGACCAACGCCAGGCTGCCCATGATGGCAGCGCGCACAACCGACGCGCCCGCGCCCACCAGCAGCGTATAAGCGGCGATGGCAAGAATAGCAACCGCCGCTCCGTAGCGCGCTCCGAACAAACGATTGGCCAGCGCGGCGAACAACCCCGCCAGAATGGCGATGTTGAAGCCATAGATACGAAAGCAAACCGGATGTAGTATTTCAGCTCAGGGGCACGTTCACATAATAAGGTCATCATCTTCTTTGGCGGCCTGAACGTCGTGTTCCATTGGCCACAGGCCCACCCCCCGCGCCAGTTAGTTGCGCGGGCGAGTGCTCGTCGGCACAGTCCCCCTACCAGCGCGCTTGCCAGGTAAGGATAGAGCGAGGCATTGGGCAGATGCGGCTGAGAAGCCGGCCTAACCGTCTTCGTTGTAATACTCGCTGTAGTCTTCGCGCGGCGATTCGGCGTAATCTGTGCGCGCGGCTTCCCATGCCTCTTGCGCAGATGTGAATCCGGCAATGTCGTCGGACTCGTAATATTCGCCGGTGTCTCCGACGCCATGGAGGTAGTATCCGTAGGTTCCGGTGCGGCATCATAGAACACTGTCACCTCGTCGCCCGCCTGCCAGACGATCCCATAGAGCCCCGCATCTATTAGATACGGCAGCGACTCTGACAGCGTCTCCGTCATCACCTCAAGCTGCTCCGGGTCGATACCGACGATTTCCTGGTCAGAGGCACATTCCGGGCAGTGGGCCATTCGGCCAACATGTGGCCAATCTGCTCCCGGCCTCTCAGGGTCATCGTCCCACTCGATCTGGTGTCCGCATTCGAGGGAACAGGTAAATCGGGTCACTCTTGTCATCTGCTTGCCCCATCTTGCACACGTGGCAACACACCGGATTACAAACGTGAACAGGGAGGCGCGCTCTGAGGCTCGCGTGGAATTCCGCCCACTCAGCTCGTGTTTTTTCTTTCAGCTCCGGCCACTGCGTGCAGGAGCATCTGCCGATCTACAATCCCAATGGGCCGCCCGGCCTCGTCCACGACGACAAACCGCTTGCGCTTTTGGGAGAGCATTTGCTGAATTGCATCTGGAATCGGAGTGCTGGCCGGGCCGGTCAGCACGGCCGGCGTCATCAGTTGCGCCGCCGTCGCCTCGGGGAGCCTTTCACCCCGGCCACGGCGCATCAGGGCGCGCAATATACCGGGACGCGCCTCCGGCCTGACCCGCGCCACCAAATCGCCGTCATTGATGCTCCCCACCGCGCGGCCCGCGCTGTCCACCACGATCACGCGCTTCAGTCCGGCGCGCGCCATCTGCTCCGCGATGTCGGCCAGTTCTGCGTCGAGCGGCACGGTCGGCACATTCGGGTCCATCACTTCGCCCACGCCCTGCGCTGCGCTGGGCGAAGGGGGCGCTTCTTGGGGCGAGACTTGCGCGGCGGCGACCGTCCGCAGCACGTCTACCCGGCTGAGGATGCCCACCAGCCGGTCTTTCGCGTCCACGACGGGCAAACGTTTGAGGTTGCGTTCGGTTATCACACTCGTCGCGTGCGCCAGTGACAAGTCTTCGCGGACCGTCACGATGGGCGTCGTCATCACATCGCGGGCGGTCTGGCCGGCTTTGCGAATCTCCGCCAGCTGGGCGGCCAGGGTCTCCGCGTCCAGGCGTTCTGCCACCGAGGTGCGCTGCTGCACGCCGCCGCGCGCGATCAGGTCGCCGTCAGTGATGAGGCCCACGACCCGCCGCGCCTCGTCCACCACAGGCACGGCCTTGAAAAGCTTGCCGATGAGCAAATCCATCACGTCGGCGATGGGGGTCTCCGGCGTCACCGTCGCGACTTCGCGCGTCATCACTTCGCGCACTGGCTTATCGCCCGGAAGCGGCTGGAAATAACGATGCGTGTATTTAACGATGTCCACATCCTCGACGGTGATCAGTCCCTCCCGCACCATCGGGCCGACGACGGCCAGGGCTTTTTCAATTTGCTCGGGGCGATCTACGACTTCCACGACCAACGGAAGATCGGTCGAGAGCACCTCAATGGAGGCGGAATGAATCCGCGAGTGCGCGCCGAAGCCGGCCACGCCGCGCGTGACGGTGGCCCCCGCCAGCCCCTCGCGCTTGAGCGTTTCGAGCAATGCCGCATAGAGCGCGCGCCCTTGCCACTGATCACTCTCGCCGATGTAGATGCGAAGTCGCTTGCCTGTCCCACTGATACGCATATGCGCCTCCTTTCAGGCCATGCGAATTATCGGCCACGTCCCAGCAGAATACCCAGGATGGACGCCGTGAGGCCGAGCAGGTTGCTGGTTAGCAGATTCGCCGCGCCCGGCCACCAGCTCCCGTTCAACAGCAGTTGGACGCTCTCATAAGTGTACGTCGAAAACGTGGTATAGGCGCCCAGAAATCCGACGGCGAAAAACAGCCGCCCGCGCGGGTCAATCAGAAACCGTTCGGTGGTCGCCCCCAGAAAGAGGCCGAGAATGAAACTGCCGGTGACGTTGATGAGTAGTGTACCAAAGGGGAACGTCGTGCCCCACTTTTGTGCCGCCCACGTCCCGACGAGATAGCGGGCATTGGCGCCCAAAAAGCCGCCCAGACCGATGATGAAATACTTGTCCACCTCCAGCTCCTTCGGTGCATTTCTCCCAACCGAATCGTCTTATCGCGGCGTTGTCCGACCCTCCCGCCAGCGCCTGATCCCTTTGACAGTCTCAGCCGCCAGCGCGGGCAGGAAGATCAAGGGGAGCATCACCAACCAGGCCAGGCCCGGCAGGGCTACCGTGTTGAACGGTTGGCGCAAAAAGGGAACGTACACGACGGCCAGGAGCAAGGCCACCGAAACCGAAACGGCCACCTGCATCCAGCGGTTGGTGAACACGCCAAGTTTCATCAGCGGGAACCGTTCCGAGCGCGCGGTGTAGGCGATGGGCAGTTCGGCCAGCGCAAGCGTCAGGAATGCCATCGTCCGCGCCTGCGCCACCCCGCCCCACCGGAAGCCGAGGCGAAAGGCGAACAGAACCACGGCTGTCAGCACGACGGTTAGCACGCCCGCGCTCACCAGCATCGGGCGATTGATGATTGGCTCGTTCACCGGACGTGGCCGGCGATCCATCACGTCCGGGTCGCCTTTCTCCAGCGCCAGGGCCAGCGCCGGAGCGCCGTCCGTCATCAAATTCAGCCAGAGCAGTTGAATGGCGGTGAGTGGATTATCCCACCCCAGGAGCGTGCCGAGGAAGATGATGACGATTTCGGCGATGTTGCAGGAGAGCAGATAGTAGACGAACTTGCGGATGTTGGCGTAGATGATGCGCCCCTGCTCGATGGCGGCCACGATGCTGGCATAGTTGTCGTCGGTCAGCACCATCGCCGCCGTCTCCTTGGCCACGTCGGTGCCGGTGATGCCCATCGCGACGCCGATGTCGGCGCGCTTGAGCGCGGGCGCGTCGTTCACTCCGTCGCCCGTCATGGCAACCACATGACCCAGCCGCTTGAGCGACTCTACAATCCGCATCTTATGATGCGGCGAAACGCGCGCAAAGATGGAGGCCGATTTCACGGCGTCATCCAGCGCGGCGTCGTCCAACGCGTCCACCTGCGCGCCCGTGAGCAGGCCGGGCCGCCGCTTCCCCAGGCCGATGAGGCTCGCAATGGCCCGCGCGGTCTCCGGGTAATCGCCCGTGATCATGTACGTGTCCATCCCCGCGCGGCGCGCCTTGTCAATCGCCGCCTTCACCTCCGGCCGCGGCGGGTCCATCATCCCCATCAGCCCGACGAAGGTGAGATCGCGTTCCACGGTCTCGGCGGTGATCGTCTCGGGGAGCGTGGTCAACGTGCGAATGGCGACTCCGATGACGCGCAGCGCCTCGTGGGCCATGGCCGCGTTCTCGGCGAGAATGGTCTGCCAGTCAGCCGCGGTCAGCGGGGCCGACTCGCCGCCCCGCAGGATACGGCTGCACAAACCCAAAATCACATCTGGCGCGCCCTTGGCGCAGACCACGTAAGCCCGCCCACGGTCGCTTTCTTGAAAGGGACTTGGGTCTTCGGCCTGCGGATCGCGCAATTCGTGGAGGGTGGACATACATTTCCGTTCGGCGTCAAAGGGCGCTTCGGCGAGGCGTGGATACGCCCGCTCAAACTCGGATCGCCACAACCCGGCTTTGGCTGCCGCGACGAGCAAGGCCCCCTCCGTCGCATCGCCGACGAGATGATAACCTGGCTGCGCGTCTTCTAACTCGTCAACTTCCAACACCGCATCGTTGCACAGCATTCCCGCCCACAAGAGCGTGTTGGCTGTGGGCGACAGGTCTGTCTCGTGTCCATCAGAGCAAAACTTGCCGACGGGCCGGTAGCCTTCCCCGGAGACGGTCAGAGATTCGCCCCCGGCCCACAGGCGCGTCACCGTCATCTCGTTCTGCGTCAGCGTGCCGGTCTTGTCCGAGCAGATCGCCGTCGCCGAGCCAAGCGTTTCCACGGCGGGCAAGCGCCGGATGAGCGCGTGCCGCCGGATCATCTCGCGCATCCCCAGCGCGAGCGTCACGGTGACGACGGCGGGCAGGCCCTCCGGCACGGCGGCAATCGCCAGGCTCACGGCCACCAGGAACATGTCCAGTGGGTTGTGCCCGCGCACGATGCCGACAACCAACACGACGCCGCAGACCGCCAGCGCCGCCCAGCCGAGCGTCTTGCCGAGTTGGTCGAGACGCTTTTGCAGCGGGGTCGGTTCCGTCTCCAGTTCGTGCAGCATCCGGGCGATCAGGCCGACCTCGGTGTGCGCGCCGATAGCGGTGACGACGCCCCGCCCGCGCCCGTAAGTGACGAGCGTGCCCATATAGGCTGTGTTGCGCCGGTCGCCGAGCGGGATTTCGGCGTCGAGCACGAGGCTCGCGTGTTTCTCGACCGCCGCCGATTCGCCGGTGAGCATCGCTTCGTCCACACGCAAGTTGACGCTCTCGATCAGCCGCACATCCGCCGGGAGGTAGTTGCCGGCCTCGAGCAGGACGACGTCGCCGGGGACGAGTTCGCGCGCCGGAATGGTCTGGCGATGTCCGTCGCGGACGACGTGCGCCTCGGGCGCGGCAAGTTTTTGCAGGGCCGCCAGCGCGGCTTCGGCGCGCCGCTCCTGAATCACGCCCAACACGGCGTTGAGGCCCACAATCGCGAGAATCGCTGCGGCTTCGACCCAATCCCCCAGGAGGGCGGAGATCAGCGAGGCGGCGATCAAGATGATGACAACGAAGTTGTTGAACTGGTCAAACAGCCTCCGCCAGAGAGTGGGCGGCGGCTGTGCGGGAAGCTCGTTGTAGCCGTGTCGCGCCCGGCGCTGAATGATCTGCTCGGTCGTCAGGCCGCGCTCCAGAGTCGTCTCAAATTCCCTGAGCACTTCTCGGGCGTCGCGGGCGTGCCAGGGTTCGCGGCCATTCAGACTGGTCGAAGCCTTGGCGCTGGTGTGTTCATCCACGTGCAATGGCTGCATAGATCCTCCGCTCAGGTCGGCGGCCTGTGTTCTCCACAAGCCCTTCTGCGTTCACATTTTCTCCAACTGCTCCCGCAGTTGTTCATTGACGCTTCTCAACCCTTCCATTTCCGAGCGACAGGCGTTCAACTTCATCTCCAGCAGTTTGACCGCCTGCCTGAAGGTAAAGGCCCGGAACTTCATCACCGCGTAGCGAGACTCAACCGTCATCCGCTCACTCTGAAGGCGATGGACTTCGGCGGCCAGATCGGCCTGCGGGTGGTTGAGTTCGGCGAGGCGCGCCTGTCCCTGCAAGAACGCCAGACCAGCGGCCAACACGTACCGCAGGCCGTCGTCAGGTTCCCACTCGTTTTCGGTGAAGAATTTTCGGAGCGCCTCCCAGTCATCGCTGAGGATGTCGAAGGTGAGCGTATGCTTTTCGGTGTTCGGGAAGAAGTCGTGGCGGAATTGCTCAAGTGGATTGGTCATACGGGCCTCAATGCCTGGCGCGCGGCTTCTGTGACCGAGGGGCGTGGATCGTCGAGAGCGAGACTCAATGCCAGCTCGGCCTCCTCCCCGCCGAGTTTCCCCAGTGCGAAGGCGGCCTCGCGCCGAGCGACGAAGGGAGCGTCGGCGTTGCCGAGTAGACGGGCGAGAGCGGGAACGGCGCGCCGGTCGCCCAGCAAGCCGAGGCCATGCGCCGCCTGCTTGAGCAGCGCGACATCCCGCGTCGTCGCCAGTAGCTCGATCAGCGGCTCGACGGCGCGGGGTTCGCGCAGCCGTTTGGTCAGCAGGTCTATCGCCAATCCCACGCGAGTCGGTTCCGGATGGCGCAGCGTCCCGAGCAAACGGTCTATGAACGGTAGGTCTGAGTCGTCGGTCAACTCGCCGCAATGCGGACAACGTTTGTCCTCCGGCGCGATTTCTTTCCAGCAGCGCGGGCAGTAGTGAATCATGCGCTTTTCACTTCACGCAGATGGCAGACGTCGTTCAGGGAAACGAGCGTGAAATCATCGCCCTCGGTCTCGAAGACATTGATGGCGCAGGTGTCCTGCTTCAGGCGCCAGAAGCGATCGTTGCCGAGGCGGAGCACACCCAGCAAGATGGCGCGGTTGATGGCGGTGTGCCCGACCAACACGATGGTCTGCCCCTCGTGGCGCGCGGCCAGCGCATTTACCACCTGCATGCCCCGAAGCCGCAGGTCAACCAGCGTTTCGCCGCCGGGGATGCGCGCCGTCTCGGGCGTGTGGTACCAGGCGTGGATCGCCCCCGGCCAACGCGCCTTGACCTCGTCGGGGCTCAACCCCTGCCATTGGCCGTAGTCAATGTCAGCGAGGCCGGGGTGAACCTGCGCAGGCAGGTCAAAGTGTATGGCAATGGCTTCCGCCGTCTTGACCGAGCGGGAGAGTGGGCTGGTGTAAACCGCGACGGGTTTCCACTCGGCGGCCACGCGCCGCCCGGTGGCTTCGGCTTGCGCCAGGCCAACGTCATTCAGCGGCACATCGGCCCGCCCGCGAAAGCGCTCCACACGATTCCATTCCGTTTGTCCATGCCGGACTAAGATGACGCGTGTCGTACTCATAAGGTGGCATTGCCTTTCTATTTCTCACGCTGGCTCTGGCCTGACCACAAGGTCTCCCAGGCCAGGGCTGTGTCGTTTTCAAGCGTCATCCGGCGCTCCATCGTCACGGTGTTTCTCGCCAAGCGCACGCGCAACTCTCGCCACTCCCCTTTGGGCTCCGTTTCAATGCCGGCGACGCACCCGCGGGGGCAAAAGGTAATCAGCCAGCCGTACGCAGCCCCCTTGACCCGTTCTTCTTCGATGAGGATCACTTCGCGGTCAGTGAGCGCGAGCAATGCCGCCGGCGCAATCGGACGGCTAAACCAGTACCGGCGGCGCTGCACAATTTGGGCTTGAAACACAAAACCCAGCAACTGCTCATCGGGCTGCAACGCATAGAGCTGTAAGCCGTTCCTGAACTTCAATGATTGCGCGCCTAGCTTTCGCAGGAGAGCCTCGGTCAGATCATCCTGACATTCTACGGCGTGTGACGGTTCATAGCCCAAACGCAAGAATTGCTGCAGGGCAGGTTGTAAAAGGCGCTGACCGACCGTGTTGTACTCTACGACGATGCGCGCTAACTTGTTCGGCCTCATCGCCGCCCCCAGCCGCCGCTAAAGCAACAGGCAGGCGCGGCCTCGGCCAAAGGAAATGGCTTATCCGGTCAACGCACAAATGCCTTGCGCCCGGCGTATACGGCGCGGTCGCCGAGTTCGTCCTCGATGCGCAGGAGCTGGTTATACTTCTCCACCCGCTCACTCCGGCAGGGCGCGCCGGTCTTGATTTGTCCCGTCCCCATCGCCACCACGAAATCGGCGATGAAGGTGTCCGCTGTTTCGCCGCTACGATGCGACACCACCGCCGTCCAGCCTGCCGCCTTCGCCATCTCAATCGCCGCAATCGTTTCCGTCACTGTCCCGATTTGATTGAGCTTGATGAGCACAGAGTTAGCGATGCGTGCCTCGATGCCGCGCCGGATGAACGCGACGTTGGTGACGAAGATGTCATCGCCCATCAACTGCACCCGGCTGAGCAACTGCGCGGCCAGTGTTTGCCATCCGGGCCAGTCCTCTTCGGCCAGTCCATCTTCCAGGGAGATGATGGGATAGGCCTCCAGCCAGCGGGCGTAGAGGGCCGTTATCTCAGCGGCGGTCAATAGCTCGGTTGGCGATACGGCATAGCACCCATCGCGGAAAAAGCCGCTGGAGGCCGGGTCGAGAGCGAGTGCGATGTCTTCGCCGGGGCGATACCCCGCGCGTTCAATCGCGGCAGTCAGGAGTTGCAGTACCTGGTCGTGCGAGGTCAGCGCGGGCGCGAAGCCGCCTTCGTCGCCTACGCCCGTGCTCAGGCCCTGGTCTTTGAGCAGCGCTTTGAGGGCGTGGTAGGCCTCCGCACCCCAGCGCAGAGCTTCGGCAAAGGTTGGCGCGCCCAGGGGGGCGATCATGAATTCCTGCATGGCCACCGTCGTCCAGTTGGTGTGCGCGCCGCCATTGAGGACGTTCATCAACGGCACGGGCAACACGCGCGCCTCATCGCCGCCCAGGTGCCGATAGAGCGGCAAACCCCGCGCCATTGCCGTCGCGCGGGCGGCGGCCATCGAAACGCCGAGCAAGGCGTTTGCTCCCAGCCTGGATTTCGTCGGCGTGCCATCCAGTTCAATCAAGCGGCGGTCGAGCGCGGCTTGATCGGCGGCATCAACGCCGACCATCGCGGCAGCAATTTCGCCGCGCACGTTGGCGACGGCTTTCTGCGTGCCTTTGCCGCTGTAGCGCCGCTTATCGCCGTCGCGCAATTCCAGCGCCTCATGGATGCCGGTGGAAGCGCCGGAGGGAATAGCGGCGCGGCCCTGTGCACCGCTCTCCAGCCCGACTTCCACCTCGACCGTGGGGTTGCCGCGCGAGTCCAGAATTTCACGTGCTTTCAGATGGTGAATGTGTGTTTGCATAGGTTCTCCATAGTCAGTGTCTGTCTTTGGCGGCCTCGCCAATCTCGCGCGCCAGGTTGATCAACAGCTTGATGTGCGGGTCAAGCGTTTCACCCAGCGCAGGATCTACGTGGCCGTACCGCTTCAGCTTGTGAGCGAACATGTCATACAGGTCGGACCAGGCTCCTGCCATTTCGGCATAGATGTTGACCCCGATGTCCTCTACTCGGGGTTGCAGGTCATACTTCTTCACCACGACCGCTATCTCTGCTAACATCCGGTCAATCAATGCTTCGAGACGGGCACGGTTTTCTTCAGCGACGGGTCGATAATTCGTCAGCAAACCATCCTCCGGCATATGGCGCATGAACTCACGCGCCTGGAGCAGCGCCTGCTCTAGGAGTCTCATCTCAACTTCAAGCGCGTTCTTTTGATAGGGATTGAGCGCCATTGCGGCCTCAACTTATCCCAGCCTCTTCGCCAGAAGAAGTCCACAGTTGACGAGCATAGCTCGCCGCGAGCAACCGTCAGTGAACAGAGGCTGTGGCGGACCCGGTTTGTCTCCCAACCCAAAAGAAGAGAGGGACAGCGGCGAGTTGAGTCACCATCGAGAACGCAATGAGTGCAGGCAGCGAGGCGTCATACAGCATCCCCATCAACGCGCTGCCCGCAAACCAGGCCAGGCCAAACCCCGTGTTGAGAACCCCATACGCCGTCCCGCGCCGGTTCGGCGGCACCATGCCCGCGACCGCGGCCCGCATGATGGACTCCTGCGCGCCCATGCCTATGCCCCACAACGCCACGCCGACCAACGCTACTGGCGTGGCGCCTAGAAACACCAGCGGCGCAAAGAACGCCGATAGCAAAGCGACCAGGACTAGAGTTGACAGACCCAGGCGGTCAAACAGCCGCCCGAAGAGCATAGCGGCTAACGCATCCATCCCCATCGCGATAGCGTAGAAAACGGGAATCCAGGTTGGGGCGGCCACCGCCGCCTTCTCAAAGTGGTAGGCGATCAGGGGGAAATCGGCGTAGCCGGCCGCAATGAGCGCCACCGCCGCCAGGTAGAGCCAGAAGGCGCGCGGTAACCCCTCGGTCTTCAGTGGCGGGGGGGCTAGCTCCAGGTCCTGCGGGCTTGGATAGAGAAACCGCGCCGCCACGAGCACGCTCACGGCCAGCAGCGCCGGGGCCAGCAGGGTGCCAAAGCCAACCTGATAGTTCCCGCCGAAGTAGAGCACCGCCGCGATGAGGAGTGGACCGAGAATGGCGCCAATTTGGTCCAGGGCTTCGTGCAGGCCAAAGCCCCAGCCGCGCCCGGTCCGCTGGGTGGCATGGGAGAGCATGGCATCGCGAGCAGGAGTGCGGATGGCCTTGCCCGTCCGCTCGGCGATGATGAGCAGGGCGGCCAGTTCCCAGCGGCCCGCGAACGCCAGCAGGGGGACCGCCGCCATATTCACCACATAGCCCACAATCGTGATGGCCCAATAACGCCCGGTTCGGTCGCTGAGATAGCCAGAGACCAGGCGCAGGCCATAGCCGATCAGTTCACCCAGCCCGGCAACGATGCCCACTACCGTGGCGCTGGTTCCCAGGATGGCGAGATACGGGCCAGTGACGCTGCGCGCGCCCTCGTAAGTCATGTCTGCAAAGAGGCTGACGATGCCGATGAGAACGACGAACCTCAAGGCCGCCTGGGCGGATATGCTTCCGAGGTTGGATATTGCGCCTGCCGATTTCTCCATCAAACGCTCCTTTCTCTATTTCACATGTACACCACGATGTGAGACATTATCTTTTCGCAATCCATATGAATGAAGTTAATCGTCTGTTCCGAAAATCATGTTATACACGTCCTCCCCATAGCTGGTCTGCAATGGTTCTCCTTCGAGCAATTTATAAGTTCGTGCTCCGTCAGTTTGCCTTTCAGCCCGCAGGAAAATGGCGCTTTCCATTCTTCTGTGATTAAAACCATGCGCAAATTCATATAAATGCGTAACGAAGAAAACCTTGATGCGTTTTTCCAATAAGGCGCTCACGATCTGCCTGGCAATCTCCGAGCCTTCTCTTTCGTTTGTTGCGGCAAATGATTCATTGAACAGCACCATGGAATTCGACGTTAT
Source organism: Anaerolineales bacterium (assembly GCA_034435515.1). Taxonomy (GTDB): domain Bacteria; phylum Chloroflexota; class Anaerolineae; order Anaerolineales; family UBA6663; genus DATDRS01. The sequence continues at coordinate 6,162 of DAOTXG010000556.1, read as the reverse complement.
ATGGTCTACGACATCGCTCATTCTGCTGAGTTCTTCATCAAGTTTGCCGCTTTTCATAGTAGCGTCTTCTTTCCGTTTGTAATGCGTAAAAAGGCCCTCGCAGATGTTGGCGCAGAAAGACGCAGCGGGTACAAACAGGCCGCATTGCATCATCAGTTGAGCCAAACCGATGCTGCGCAAAAAAGTTGATTTGCCGCCCTGATTGGCGCCCGTAATGATCACGAGGTCTTTGTGGTCAGCGTTCACATCGTTGCCCACTGCTTTTCGTTGCAGGGTGAGGGCCAGGCACACATCGTATAAGCCCGTAAAAGAATGTTTGTGTTCGCCGGAGGCCACCGGCAGGGGAATGACTACTGGCGCTCCCATTTTGGCGAGCTGTTCATACAAATTCAAACAACCGATGTAAAAAGCCAGTTCTATCCGCAGCATGTTAAGAAAGCTGTCGATATGATCAGCGGACTGAGCCACCGCGTTGGCAACCAGGTTGATGCCCCGGTCCCTCAATTCCCCTAACGCCCTCGCACCGTGTTCGTCGCGGGGATGCAGGCTGAAAGCGTATGTCGGGGGCTTCCTGACAAAAACCCGCCGCACCCAATTCTGGCTGTTCTTGTTAGGTTTGCGAAGGATATAGTTGGCGCCTTCGTTCCCTTTCCCCAACTCCGCGCTGAGCAGAACGCCGCCCTGGAACCTCAATTCCCTGAGATGATTTTGCACGACGACAAAATAGTCATCATCCAGTTCCTTCTTGATCATGGCGAAAAACCTGGTAAAGCCCTCTGACTCAAACTTATCCGCGTGTTCGTCGGCGATCTTCTTTAGTTTTTTCAGCAGGCCAACAAACATCTGCAGCATTTCTATCGAACCATGCAGGATTGCGCCTGGATATCTGCCGAAAACGCCAAGCCAATGCCTTCTTTTATTTTCGATTGATTCTATCGAGATGTGGTAGATATCCCTGACAATGGAAGGATTTTTCAGGCAATCCTTTAGAATGTCCTGCCGATAGCGGATGGCGTCCGGGTCATTCAAACCGGACAAAACTGCTTTCTTTGCCATTTCCCACAAGAAACCGTCTCCGAGCGCCATGGCGCCGAACAGGGTGTTTAATTCCAGGTCCTGCGTCAGCGCCTGTTCATGCGATGGTAATTTCTGCTGTGGATCAAAATCACGATCCCGGTACATCAGAAAAACCTTCATGATTTTACGCGCTCCTTTATGTGCTCGTAGGTAAGGCGATATTTCTCGGCAATGGATATGGCGTAAGCGAGTCCATCGGCGGGCTTTCTGACCACTTTATAGGTTCGCAACGCCGGATTTTCAGGGACGACCGTGCTGACCATGCTCACGGTTTTCTCGCTGTAAGAAGCCAATTCATCTATGAAAGTTACCCAAACACACAACGCATCCAGTTGGATGATTCTCTCCATGAACTTTTTGCCCAAGAAAACAGCGTCGTTCAGGGTTGTGGAGGTGAAAATTTCATTCAAGATGATGAGGCTGTTTGAGGTGGCCTGGTTGAGAATTTCGTGAATTCTGACCAGGTCATCTTCCAGTTTGCCCCGCAGGTTTCTGATGTCTTCTTCTTTTTCAAAATGCGTAAACTGCCTGTCATACAGAAAGAGCTGGGCCTGTCTGCCCGGGACGGGGCATCCAAGGCTGGCCAGGTAATGCAACTGCCCGAAGGTGCGGGCAAAGGTTGTTTTACCGCCCTGGTTTGGACCGGATACGACAAAGATGCGTTCTTTGCCTTTCAGGTATAAGTCATTGCAGATCACGGGCGAGTTTTCGGCAATGAGCTTGTGGGCCAGGGCTAAATCAAATCCTTGATAATCGTAAACTTCCTTGCTGGTCGTGACGATCTGCGGGTAACAAAACTTCAACCCCGCCCGTTTGATTTTTGCGACATACTCCAGATAGGCAACATAGAATTGGATTTCCCGGTCGAAAACGCTGAGGGTGTCATCCAGAAAATTGCCATGTTGTTCGCAATAATGGTCAAGACTTGAAAATATGACGGGATACAGTTTGGCTACAAAATCCAGTATTTGCGCTTCGACATGGTTCATGCCAGACCCCTCATAAAGCCGAACCTTGTAATCTTTTACCGCACCCTGTTTGAATTTTTCGAATGTTTTCTGCACCTCCTCACTGTAGTCCGTTTCCGTTTCGTATTTGCGAACCCTGACGGTGCTGTCCTTGATCGTCACGCAGTATTTCACGGTGGCCAAATCGGCCTTGAGCCTTTTCGTGTCCGCCAGAAGCGACTTAAAACCGCCGGAGTTGGCGTAGGTCGTCGTGTATTCACGCAAGGCTAAAAAACCGCGCGATTTTAGATCGGCAAGATTTAGGTCATGCGCCAGTCCAGTAATCGCTTCGCAATAAACCTCCGCCGCCTCCAAATACCATCCTTCTTTGTGGTATTTGTAGGAAAGCTTCTCGGCCAGGGCAAGGTATCGGCGCATGACGCTCATCTTTTGCGCAAATGATTTGATGTTTTCAAACAGAACTTGATTTTCAAGGTCCTGTAGGATTTCATGGCGGTACTGGATCGCGGCGACATCATGCAGGGGAGTGTAAAAAAAGGGTTTCAGGTCATACTCCTGCCTGCCAGCCGTGATGGCGTCAATAATCTGATCGAGATTTAAATCGACAAAAAAGACAGGCGCCTCGAGTGTTTCCTCCTTCAGGCCGTCTTCAGTTCTGTCAAATAGGATGCTGTGGAAAGTCACGGGAAAGCACCTCTCTTCCAGTGAGCGTCTCTGTCAACAACGTAAAAGGCCGCGCTCAGGATTTATCGCCATGACGCCTCTCAGCATCCGATAACAGTCATCCATCGCCGACAACGTTTTGGTGAAATGAAGGGCGTGCATCACGACCTGACCATTGGCTGGCATAAACACCTTCAGGTAGGCCATCACCAGCGTGGAGCAAAACTCGAGCGAGGCAATAGCTCGGATGGGAATCTCCTGCGCCAGGTGCACAGCCTTCGCACTCTCCGGGTCCGGCACGACCAGCAACCGATGATCGGTGATCGTCAGCATAGAGGCGGCGTTTCGCCCGTCCAGCCAATCGGGAAACAGGCAACGCGCCAGGACTGTTTCGCCGGGGCACACCGCCTTGGCGAGCGCGGCTTCCAGTCGCGCTGCCAATGGCCTTGTGTCATTCGGGTCATTGGCGGCGGGGTCACGCAGGGACGGCAGTTCTTCAGGCGGCGTTGGCGCGGTCGCGCGCCGCAGGCGGTGGTCATCGGGCCGAGGCAGCCAGCCGCGCAACATTTCGGCCGCTCGCTCCACTTCATCGCGCTGCGAGGCCGGAAATTCCCATATCACTTTCTCATTCCCATCCGACGCGCGCCACGTCACCGTGAGGCCCACAGAATCGTGCGAAAGCGTGTTCACTTCTACTCCTTCCAGACGTTCGGGCACGCCACTGCGCGCGATGAAGCCATAGCGGATGCCAGCCCTGTCGGGTGGCATCAGTTCGACCACTTCCGTCACCTGCTGGTCGCCGACGATGAACACGCCTTCTTCGAGACGCTTCCGGGACAAGAGCGTTCGGTGGAGGGCGCTGTGCATAGCCGGGCGATGCACACCGTAGAGGATGCGCTCGTTGGGCGCGAGGTACTCTTCGACGTACTTCTGGAAGCGGTAAGGGAGCGAGTAGAAAGCGTACTCGGCGGGGGTGTGCCGTTCTGCTTCGCCGCTCCCAGGTTCGCTTTTACCGCTCGACGGTTTCCAGGCCGGCTCAAGCGGCGTGGCGTCGCGCTTTTCGGACTGGGCTAAACGGAATCTCTGCCGAGCGGCGTGGATAAGCGAATAAGCGGCGTCCGGGCTGAGCCAGCGCATTTCAGCCGGCGGGCCAACACCGTCGAGGCGCAAGAAGAGTTCCAGACTTAAGCGCCGCTCAGGGGTTAAACCCTCAAGCGAAGTAACGCCCCTAAAGTGAGAGTCTTCATCAGCGACGGCGATGAGATACTGGCGCGAGTCACTCCCGGCGTGAATTTCAATGGCTCCAAGAGGTCGCGCCCACAGCACACAGCCTGAGGGGTGAGAGACATTCCCCAGGAGCAGCGCGCCGAGCGGCATGGCTTCGTCGGCGAGCGAGTCCGTCACCGTGCACAGGTCGGCGGGATAACGCTCGGTCGGGTAGGCGACTTTGGCCACCCGCAGTCCGCCAGTTTGAAAGTCATGTTCGTAGCAGCCATGCGGGCCGCCGGGGACTTCGACCCGCAACTCAACCAGAGTCTTTTCTATCATTCTTCAAACACTCTCATCCTTGAAGTTAATTCACGCACCAGAGGCTCAATTAACTATCGCCACACATTCCAGCAGGGGCACATCCATCCCGAAACGAAAGTCGTGTCGGCCCAACAGCGACACCCTCTCTCCGGGAACCGGAACGCCGAGAGGCTTGGATAGGGAGAGACGCAGATGGGGATTCTCGGTCAGCCGAACGAGCACAAAGTTGGCCTCGGGTTTGGCTGTGACCTCCGCAATGGTTCCCTGCACTCGGACGTAAGCGGCGGCGCGATTCCACGTCAGTCGGCACGCCATTGTGAAAGAGTCAGGGAGTGGAGACCAATCCGGCAGACGATAGCCAGAGTGACGGTCAAAGAACACAAGTACTTCTGGCGGGGCGTCGCCTTCAAAGACGTGATGGCCTTTGTTGAGGAGCGCGAGGATGACCTCAGGCGCGGTCGAAGGCGAACATTGAAACTCCAGTCGAATGGCAGGCGATACGAGCGCGCGTAGGTCGTCGGCCAGCCCATCGGGGAGGTGATCCGGAAAGCACACCAGCACCTCACGGGCGGCGGAAGCGATGAACCGGATGCTTGGCGGGATGAGGTCACTTGGGGCGGTTGCCATCTTCGCTTCTTTCGTTGCCGCCAAAGAAGATGAAGGCTTTGAGCCACGAAACCTTTTCGCTTTCCGTCATCTCCTCAAAACGGCGGTCCCAGGCATGCCTGTTGCCGTATTCGTCCAGGTCAACTCGCAGGTGATCGAGATGCTCAATCATGTCGCGCGCGAGAAACATCGCCCCGACTTCCGTCTCTGGGTCGGCCAGTTCGAGCGCCTGCCGCAGATGCCGGAAGCACAGCCGCTCCGATTGGGTATACCACTCGCGGAACTCCGTCTCCGGACTCGATAGCCCTTGCAGCAGCCAGTGCAGATTGGCCGTTTCAGTTCGTTCTCCCGTCTGGCAGACGCGGCACGCGGCCTGCGGCTGGAGTTCATTTGGGAAAGGCAGGCGCCGAGGCCGCCGGAGAAGTTCATCCAGCCAGCGCCGCCAACGCGACCGTTGGTCGGCTTGGGCACGCGTGAGGTAACCGGCCAGGCGGTTACGTACAATCTCGACCAGGCTCTCGTAGATGATGCTGTTCCCGAACGCATCGCCGAAGTTCTTGGTCTCGATGCGTCCCATCTGCCAGGTGTGTTTCGAGCAGAAGCCGAGCGAATTGACGATCTGCATCCGGGTCGAGCCGTCGTTGACGTTCTCCCAGAGCAGGAAGTACAGATACCGGTACTCGGCCTCGTCCCGGATGCGGCAGACGGGGCAACCCGGCTTCCGCATGGCCAGTTTGAGGTCAACCGCAATCAGTCCTCCCGGCTTCGCAGTCATCGCGCACCTTTCGCGCCCACCATCCACGCGAGGGCGCGCCGCCAACTGTCGCCCTCGGGGCCGAAGCCGTCTTGATTGAAGCGATAATCACTCTTGCAGATGAATTCGTCGAGTTCGCTCACCAGCTCAGATACCTTTTCTTTGGTGATCGTCAGTAGCCATTCAAAGGCGATCTCGTCGCGAGCCAGTTCAAAGGCACGGCGCAGGTGAGGCAAGCATAGGCCGGCTGATGTCTTCAGCGCGGCTTGCATGCGTTCATCGTTTTGCGCCAGGGCATTCAGCATGGCGGTCAGCGCGATGGTCTCCATCATGTCCCGATGGGCGCAGGCCGGACATTCTTCGCGAGGCTGAAGCCCACGCACGACGGCCTCAGTGGCCGCGGTCGGCTTTTCACGATCCAGGAGTTCCTGCGCCTGCCGGAGGGAGAGCAGGTTGGCCGGGACAAAACGGGCTTTCTCCAGTGCGCCCAAAATCCGTCCGGCCAGATCACGATAGATAATCGCAATGCCGAGGGCTGCGCCCCCGCCCGTGTCCGGCAACCGC